>JAUXOM010000152.1 GCA_030682175.1 Rhodocyclaceae bacterium | reverse complement strand
GATAGGGGTAGAGAAAGGCTCTCGCCCTCCCCTCCCTCCGAACCGTGCGTGCGGTTCTCCCGCACACGGCTCTCCAGTCGGTGGTTTCAACATCGTGATTGGCTCGCCAAGGTATGAGCTCCAGCCAAAGTGAAGAGCCCAAATTCAGCGAAGAAAGCATTTGGCCAGCGAATGTGATCGGCATGACATCGCCCATTACCCGGTCGTTTCTGCTGCTTTCGCAGCAGTGCTCGCAGGCGGCGGCGGATAAAGCCGTCCAGCCTTTTGAACTCCAACCGGTGCGCGTGCTTGAAGTAACCAAACCAGCCTTTCAGGATCGGGTTGAGCTCGTCGACGATCTGCTTCAGACTCACCCCGCGCGTGCGCCCGGTCTTGCTGCGCAGCTTGTCCTTGATGGCTTTCAGGCTCTTCTTGCGCACCCAGCGCCGACCCGCTTCAAACCGGTAGCCCAGAAAGTCGAACCCGTGTCCTTCTTCCCGGCAGTCCCCCACATGGGTCTTGTCGGGATGCAGAGTCAGTCCAGCTTCAAGCACCCAGTTCTTCACGTCCGTCAGCGCCGCTTGGGCTTCTTTCGCCGTTTTGCACAGAACCACAAAGTCGTCCGCATACCGCACCATCCGGTAGCCCTTCCCCGCCATCATGGCATCGAGCGGGTGCAGGTAGATGTTCGCCAGCAATGGGCTGATCACCGCTCCTTGCGGCGTCCCTCCCGTCGGCGTCCATCGTGCCATTCCCTTTACGATGTCTTGCTCCAGATAACTGCGGAGCAGGTCAAGCAGTCGTCCATCGCTGATGCGTGTCTCTACTTGCTGCATCAGCTTGTCGTGCGGAATGCTGTCGAAATACCCTTTCAGGTCGGCGTCAACAACGTGGATATTCCCGTCCAGCAGAAGACGATTAACCTCTCTCAGTGCACTTTTACAACCCCGTCCGGGACGAAACCCATGGCTGCTGTCGTGAAACTCGCGCTCGAAGATCGGTTCGATCACCAGCTTGACTGCCGTCTGCACGATGCGGTCTTTCACCGCCGGAATGCCCAGCGGGCGGGTTTGGCCCGGCCCTTTGGGTATGTCCACGCGCTTGACCGCCAGCGGCCGGTAACTGTCTTCCTTCAAGGCTTGTTCCAGTTCCTTCAGATAGGTTTCTGCACGCGCCGCAAACTTCTCCACGCTTTGCCCGTCAACTCCCGCTGCACCCCGGTTCTTGGCCACTCTCGTCCAGGCCAGGTGCAGCGTGTCGGTACGCGCTACTTTGTCGATCAGGCTGAACCATTTGTTTCCTTTGACGCCGTTAGCCAGCGCCGCCAACATGCGCTCCGTCCAGATCGTGGTTTCGACCCATCCCCAGTCTCGGGGTCGGGTTTCTGCGTCTTGCTTAGCCCTTTCGGGCACTGCCGTCGCTTCGCTCACGCGCTACCTCTTTCCAGTCTTCGCACGTCCACCTTCCTGTCTCCCTTCCCTCGGCGCGGCTTTGCTTTCCGTGCGTCTCGAACGGGCAGGGCAAGCGGTAGGCGGGGTTGGCTCCCCTGCTCGCGAACGTCGGTTTCCCTCGGTTTGTGCCATGGCTTCCTTTCTCCGTCCTGCGGTACTACAAAGACTCTGACTCCTGCCTCCGTCACTTCAGCGACAGGTCTCCCTGCTTATCTCGCGACAACTTCCCAACGTTCCGCCTCCACCCACGTGATGCGCCCCAGCATCGCTTTACACGCCAAATTCAGCGTGCCGGGCGAGTTCCAGACTTCGCCACAAATGAGCAGGCTCGTCGCCACATCCCGCCGAATCAAGTTCGTTATCCTGCGGACCGCCAGTTCGCTTCCGGTTGCTCTCCACCCCGCCTCGCAGCGACGCAGTTACCTTCAGCTTCGGGGTCTTGGCTTGCCCCGACACGGACTTCCACCATGCTGTTATCGCGCCTTCACAGGCGCACTCATTCCCGCGCAGGCGGCAATCCATACTGTGGCGGTCAGACTGATGGACTATGGTTTCCCGTCCCCGATAAAAGCATGCGGGAATGACGCGCGGGAATGACGATGGTTGAATGGTGGTTCACGAAAACGTTCCACGTTTCACGTTAAAAACCCCGGTTCGCACCACAGAGAGCACAGAGAGCACAGAGGACACGGAGCAACGGCTCAAGCACACAGTATTCAGGCGCAGCCAACTGTACCGGGAGCCGTGCCCGCTTACGCTTTCTTGCCCGGGTGATCGGCAAGGATTGATATCGCAGCGGTTTGCCGCTCTTTTTTCTGCTTCTGGTGGTTCCTTGTCGGCGTTGAATTGACGGCTGTTACAAGTACCCCATGCGGGGCATTTCTTCTCGCCAGGATCGCGCATGAAGTCTGATAAAGCATTGTCGTCGCTTGCCCTCGCCGCTGCGCTGGTTCTCGGCGCTTGCACTGCGTTCGCCCCATCACCGACAGCCGACTCCCTTGGCGCGATCAAGCCCATTGCCGAAGCTTGCGCCGAGCGGCCCTTGCGCAAGGTGGTGGTGACCTCGTTCCCCCTGCGCCATCCCGAGCAGATTCGTTCTGGCGACTTCATGGGTTGGCCGCACATGGCGGCGGATGATCTGACGCACCAGATCAGTCAGCGCGGCAGCTTGCTCGCGACTGCGGCGGCACAGCGTTTCCCGTTTGTGTCGATCGAGGCTGCGCCCGAGGTTGAGCGCACGGCACTGACCCGCTGGGTGAGCCAGGAGCGCGCGCAGTATGTGATCGCCGGCGTGTTCCGCGATTTCGGTACCGCCAGCAATGTCCTGTTTCTCCCGGTGCGCCAATTGATCGTGGAGGCCTATATCTATGACGGTTTCAGCGGTGAACTGCTGGCGCGGCGCGAATTCTCACGGCAGTTGCAGTTCAGCGGGCAATTGCCGAAGACCGTGCTGCCGGGCAGTGAGGATTTCCGTCAGTCGCGTCTGGGCAGGGTTTACCATGAGTTGCTGGCCGAACTGGGCGCCTGGGTGGAAAGCACCGTGACTTGCCTGCCCTTTGCCGCCCGGGTAACTCAGGTCGATGGGCGCCGCCTGGTCATGGATGTGGGCAGCGAGAGCGGTCTCGAAGTCGGCACGGAATTGGTGCTCACGCGCGCTGCCGCAAACAACCTCAAGACGCCAACAGGCGAAGCACTCGCCGACTCTCGCCAGCGGATCGCCACGGCGATCGTCAAGAACGTGCAGCCGCGCCATAGCCTGGCCGAAATTGTCCCGCAGATGAAAACCCCTGCCGCGCAAGCCGGTGATGTGCTGTATGGTCGTTGAAGCGTGTCGCGTGAAACACTCCTGCCCTGTCATACCGGCGCAGGCCGGTATCCAGAAGAAAACCACGATTCCGGGTCAAGCCCGGAATGACGGCTTTCATGATCTGGGGTGGCGGCCATGGGCATGCCTGTTAGCGTGAAACACACCCGTGTAGGTCGGGCGCAAGCCCGACAGTCGGGCTTGCGCCCGACCTACATTAACTGGCATGACGTAAGACTTTCATTATTCTGGGCGGCCTTGCCGACCATGAAAGTTAGTGTGAAAGTCGGCGCTGGTGGGACGTCGTTAAATCCACACCTGTCGCAGCGTTTGCGCCGGGCCAATCCCTCTCTCCCGACCTCTCTCCCAGTGGGAGAGAGGAGGCAGATAGCTTCCCTCTCCCGCTTGCGGGAGAGGGATTGAGGGCTGCCAAGCAAACGCGGCACGCGGCGCCAGCCGCAACCCGCACATGCATCCGAGCGGAGCACCCCGTGATACGCGAGCGCAGCGAGCCGTTAAGAACCCCCCGCGAGGGGGGCAAAGGGGGCGGGCGTTTTCATGATCGGAGGCGCTCGCCCCCGATCATGAAAGTTAGGCGCAAGGGTCTGTAAAAGTCGGCGTGACCGCAGGGAATCCCCGTGGGACTGGCGGTACGGCGCCGTTTTTTCATGGTGGCGGCTTCGGCTACAATGAAAAAATGAAACTGCGCCGCCTGACCCTTGCCGCCCTGACCCTCGCCCTGCTGGGAGGTGGCTATGCCGCCTATCGGTATTTTGCCGACCCGGCCGACAGCACCGCCTATAAATTCGCCGCCATCGAACGCGGCCCGATCACGGCGTCGGTATCCGCGACCGGCACGCTCAGCCCGGTGGTGTCGGTGCAGGTCAGCTCGCAGATTTCCGGGCAGATTCGGGAAATACTGGTCGACTACAACAGCGCAGTGAAGGCCGGCCAACTGCTCGCGCAACTGGCCCCGGAAACATATGAGCACCGCGTGCGGCAGGCCGAGGCAGACCTTGAGGCGGCGCGCGCCACGGTGTCCGTGCAGCAGGCCGAGTTGTATCGCGCCAAGGTCAATCTCATGGATGCCGAGCGCGATTACACGCGCAAGAAAACCCTGGTGGACAAGAATTTCATTTCTCCGGCCGAACTCGATAAGGCGCAGACCCTGCTCGAAGCCGCGCGCGCCCAGCAGCGCGTCGTCGAGGCGCAGGGAAGAAATAGCGAGGCGCTCGTCAAGCAGCGCAGCGCGCAGCTCGGACAGGCCCAGGTCGATCTTGGTCGCACCGAAATTCGCGCTCCGGCCGATGGCATCGTCATCAAGCGCAGCGTCGAACCGGGGCAGACCGTGGCGGCCAGCCTGCAGGCGCCAGAAATGTTCGTCATCGCCAGGAACCTTGCCGACATGCGGGTCGAAACCGCCATCGACGAAGCCGATGTCGGCCGGCTCAAGACTGGCCAGGAGGCGACGTTTACCGTCGATGCCTTCCCCGGCAAACGCTTCAAGGGCACCGTTACCCAGGTGCGCAAGTCGGCACTGGTCGTGTCGAACGTCGTCTCCTACACCGTCATCATCGATGCCGCCAACCCCGACCTGATCCTGCTGCCCGGCATGACGGCCAATGTGCGCATCACCACCGCCCATAAGGACAGCGTGCTGAAGATCGCCAACGCCGCGCTGCGCTTCCGCCCGCCCAGCGATGAAAAGTCGGCGCCGGCAGCACGGCAGCCGGGCAGTGGTGGAGGCGGCGGTAGCGGCATGGGCAAAGGCGGAAACCGAGCGGGCACCAGCGGGAAGCTCTGGATGCTTGGCAAGGATGGCAAGCCGACGCTCATCGAGGTCAAGACCGGCATCAACGATGGCACCCAGACCGAACTGCTCGACGGCGATCTGGCCGAGGGCCGCGAATTCATTGTCGGCACGGCTGCAGCCGAAAAGCCGAAGCTGGCGACCCCACGGATGTTCTGAGCGTGGCATGAACGCGCCACTGATCCGCACCGTTGCTCTCACCAAGGACTATCTGCTCGGCGACACGCGCGTGCCGGCCTTGCAGGGGGTGTCGCTGGAAATCGCGCGCGGCGAATTTGTCGCCGTGATGGGGCCGTCGGGCTCGGGCAAGTCCACCTTCATGAATCTGCTGGGCTGTCTCGACCATCCCAGTGGCGGCGAATACTGGCTGGATGGCGAAGCGGTCGCACGCCTGTCGGATGACGCGCTGGCGGGATTGCGCAACCGGCGCATCGGCTTCATCTTTCAGCATTTCAATCTGTTGCCGCGCACTTCGGCGCTCGACAATGTCGCCCTGCCCCTGCTGTATCGCGGGCTGGCACTGGCTGACCGCCATGCACGCGCCGCACAGCGCCTCGCCCAGGTCGGCTTGACCGAGCGCGCAGGACATCACCCGGCGCAACTGTCGGGCGGCCAGCAGCAGCGCGTCGCCATCGCCCGCGCACTGGCCAACGACCCGGCACTGGTGCTGGCCGACGAGCCGACCGGCGCACTCGACTCGCGCACCGGCATCGAGATCATGGCGCTGCTGCAGACCCTCAATCGCGACGGCATGACCATCGTGGTCGTGACGCACGAACACGACATCGCCGCCTACGCCAGCCGCATCATCAGCTTTCTCGACGGCCGCGTGGTCAATGACCGGCCCAACACGCCGCATGATGCCAGCGCCGACCTGGCCGCTCTGCCAGATCCGGCCGCGGCATGAAAATGCCCCCCCACGCTCGTAACAACAACTCGCTGCCCTCCCCCGGAGGGACGCATGGCAGCTTCGGGCGACCGGGCGCTGCCATGAACTTCTACGCCACCCTGTTGATCGCGCTGAAAGCACTGCGCGTCAATCTGCTGCGCTCGGCACTGACCATGCTCGGCATCATCATCGGCGTGGCCGCCGTGATCATCATGATCGCCGTCGGCAGCGGCGCCCAGGAGAAGGTCGAAGCGCAGATAAAAAGTCTCGGTTCGAATCTGCTCATTGTTTTTTCTGCCTCGGCATCCCAGGGCGGCGCCCGCTCGGCGGCCGGTGCCACCCACACCATCAGCGAGGACGATGCCTACGCCATCGCCCGCGAATTGCCCGAGTATCTCGTCGGCGCAGCCCCTACCCTGCGCGGCAGCGGCCAGGTGGTGGCCGGCAACAGCAACTGGTCGACCACTTTTTATGGCATCACGCCCGACTATTTCGAGGTGCGCGCGTGGACGCTGGCCGATGGCCGCTATTTCGATCCGGCGGAAATCAACGGCGCGGCAAAAGTCGCGATCATCGGCCAGACGGTCGCCACCAGCCTGTTCGGCGACGAAAGCCCGATTGACCAGGTGATCCGCATCCGCAACGTGCCACTGACCGTCATCGGCGTGCTGGCCGGCAAGGGGCAGAACCTGTCCGGCAGCGATCAGGACGATGTTGTGCTGATGCCGATCAGCACCGCACGCAACCGCGTGCTGGGAGCCACGGTGCTGGCTAAGTCGCGTTCGGTCGGCTCGATCAGCATCAAGGCGCGCGATGGCGTCGACCTGAAAATCGCCGAGGAGAAGGTGCGCGATCTGCTGCGCCAGCGGCATCGCCTGCAACCGGGCCAGGAAGACGACTTCAACCTGCGCAACCTCACCGAAATCCTGCAGGCGCGCGAGGACTCGTCACGGGTGATGGCCATGCTGCTGGCCGCGGTGGCCTCGGTTTCTCTGCTGGTCGGCGGCATCGGCATCATGAACATCATGCTGGTGTCGGTCACCGAGCGCACGCGCGAAATCGGGCTGCGCCGCGCGGTCGGCGCGAAATCGGGCGACATCCTGCGCCAGTTCCTCATCGAAGCCATTACCCTCTCGCTGATCGGCGGGCTGATCGGCGTGCTGCTGGGTAGCCTGGGCGCGGAACTGATCGGTGCACTGGCCGAATGGCCGATCAAGCTGTCACCCTTCGCCACGGCGCTGGCGGTGAGCTTCGCCGCCGCCATCGGCATTTTCTTCGGCTACTATCCGGCCCGCCAGGCCGCGCGCCTGTCGCCTATCGAGGCACTGCGACATGAGTAGACGCCCGCCCCTCCCGTCCTCCCCTCGCGGGGAGGTGACTGTTGCTCGCTGCGCTCGTCTGTTACGGGGCGCTCCGTTCGTGCTGGGGAGCGGAGTGCGGCTGGCGCCGCGTGCCGCCTTGCCTTGGGGCGGCCCGGCGGCAAGGCTATACCCACCTCTCCCGTCCCACCCGCCCCTCCCGTCCTCCCCTCGCGGGGAGGTGACTGTTGACTCGCTATGCTCGTTTATCACGGGGAGCACTCTTGGTGCTACGGTGGGGGTTGCGGCTGGCGCCGCGTGCCGTCTTGCCTCATTGGACATGGTGCGGCGGCCCGGCGGAAAGACTAAAGGGAAATCTCATGGCTGAAGAAATCGAACTCAAACTGGCCCTGCCGGAAGATGCCCAGCGCAAGTTTTTGCGTCACCCGCTGCTCCGGCAGGCAACGAACAAGCAATCGTTCCGCCTGATCAACCTGTATTACGACACCCCACGGCTCGCACTGCGGGAACGCGGCATCGGCTTGCGGCTGCGCGCGAAGAACGGGCAGTGGCTGCAGACGGTCAAATGCTCCGGCCACGCGGCGGGTGGGCTCTCCGCCCGACCCGAGTGGGAAACGCCCTACGCCGGGCACTTCGACTTTAGCGCCATCGACGATGACGCAGTTCGCTCATGGCTTGACCGCCCCAAGCTCAAGACAAACATCGCACCGATCTTCGAGACCAATTTCCTGCGCATCACCTGGTTCTTCACCACGACGCCCGGCACGCGCATCGCGGTGATGCTCGACCGTGGCTGGATCGCCGCCGCCGGCCAGCGCCAGGCCATCTCGGAAGTCGAGATCGAGCTGATCGAAGGCGACCCGATGCAGTTGCTCGCCTTGGCGCAAACCTTCGCCGAACGCATCCCGCTGGCGCCGGCACCATTGTCGAAAGCCGATCGCGGCAGCCAGCTGTTCAAGCAGGCACCCAATGCGCCGGTCAAGGCCGTTGCCATGCCACTCGATGCCGGCGCGGCACCCGCCGCGGCCTTCCGCCAGATTGCGCTGGGCTGCCTCGACCACCTGCAGCGCAATCATCCGGGCGCGCTTGCCTGCAACAGCGCCGACCCCGAATATATCCACCAGATGCGCATCGCGACGCGCCGCTTGCGCGCCGCGGTGCGGCTCTTCGGCCCCATATTGCCGGAAGGTTTCGCCGCACAACTGTTGCAACCGCTGCGCGATCTGATGAATGTGTTGGGCCAGGCCCGAGATTTCGACGTTTTACTCGCCGAAATCGCCGCGCCGGTGTTGGAAGCCCTGCCCAAAGAACCACGCCTCGCCGCCCTGGTCGGCATCATCACCGAGCGCCGCTTCGCTGCCCGGCAGGAAGCCCTGCGCTTCATGGCCTCACCGCGCTACGGCAGCATCGTCCTGCAGGCGCTGGCGGCGCTGCATGCGCCACTCGTATCCGCAAAAGTCGGCGTGACCGCAGGAAATCCCCGTGGGACTGGCGAGACGGCGACAAAAGAAACGCACGAGGAATCGATCACCCTGCTGGCCTTCGCCAGAAGCCGTCTGCGCCGCCTGCGCAAGAAGGTGCTGGCACTCGCCGCGCAAACCCGCGTCGACAATCCGCCGTCCCTGCACGCGCTGCGCATCGATATCAAGCGGCTGCGCTATGCCTTGGAGTTCTTCACCCCGCTCGCCGCGCCCAAAGCCATGCGCCGCATGCTCGCCCACCTGACCCAGCTGCAAGACACGCTGGGACAGATCAACGACCTCGCCAGCGCGGGCGAATTGCTGATGGACTGCGCCCACGAACAGGGCGGCGACCCGCGCCTGCGCGAAGCCGTCACCCTGATCGGCGGCTGGCATGGACCGCGCCACCACAAGCTGCTGAAGGCCGTGCCGGCCGGACTCAAGCAACTGGGCCGGCTGCGCCTGCCGAAACTGGCCGGCGCAGCAGACAACACACGGAGCAAATAACGATGGACCTGATTCTCTGGCGCCACGCCGAAGCCGAAGACGGTGGTTTCGACGTGCCCGATGCCGAGCGCCGCCTCACCGCGCGCGGCGAAAAACAAGCGCGCGACATGGCCAAGTGGCTGAAGCCACGGCTGCCGAAAAAGTTGAAGATACTGGTCAGCCCCGCCGCGCGCACCCAGCAAACCGCTCACGCCCTGGCGCTGCCTTTCGAGATCGAGCCACGGATTGCCTGCGGCGCGGATATCGCCGCCCTCATCGATGCCGCGCGCCTGTCTGGACAATCTGCAGCCAAGGCAGCCGAGGCTTCTGGCGCCGTCATGCTGGTCGGCCACCAACCCACGCTCGGCCAACTTGCCGCCCTGCTGCTTTCGGGCACGGCAGCCGACTGGAGCATCAAGAAAGGCGCCATCTGGTGGCTGGCCAGGCGCAATCGCGAGAATCACGATCTGGCCGTATTGCGGGCGGTGATGAATCCGGAAATGCTGCGCTGACTCGGCTTCGACACAGGCAGGTCAAGGCAAAAGCAGCGCATTGCCGATCAGCCCATGACCGTCACCCATTTACCCACTATTTACTTATCGATCTATACTTCGTTACCCAATTGAAGGATGGATGCCATGAACACGCTCACACTTTCCCCCAAGTTCCAGCTCGTGATACCCAAGCACATTCGCGAAGCAATGAAGCTCAAAGCTGGCACTCACATGCAAGTCGTTCAATACGGTGACCGCATCGAGTTCATCCCTGTCCGGCCGATGCAAGCGGCCCGTGGTATGCTCAAAGGCATGGACACCGACTTCGACCGGGAAGACGATCGCCCATGAACATCGTGGACACATCCGGCTGGCTGGAATACTTCGCGGACTCGCCGCTTGCCGAGAATTACGCCACCGCCATCGAGAATACCGATGAACTGCTGGTGCCCAGCATCGTGCTGTACGAAGTCTTCAAGAAAATTACCCTCGCGTACGACGAAAACAAGGCATTTCAGGCTATTGCCCAACTCAAGCAGGGGCAAGTGCTCGATGTGAATGAAGCCATTGCCTTGTATGCCGGGAAAATCAGTATCGAAAAACAGCTGCCCATGGCCGATGCGCTGATCTACGCCACCGCCATCCTGCACAACGCCACGATCCTTACCCAGGATGCCCATTTCGAGGGATTGCCGCAGGTGAAGTATTTCGTGAAAACCTTGCCAGACGGCACGTGATCCGTTCGGAATATCCATACCCGGTCATTCGCGCACAGGCGTGCAAGACTGTTTAAAGGATCTGGCGGCAAGCGTAACTGAAAGTCGGCGCTGGCGAGACGGCGCCGGTTTGTCATCAGGCGATAACCTTGGCAGGCTATCTTTCCGCTCCCGCAAATACTAAAAAAACCAGGAGAGATGAATGGACCTGATTTTATGGCGCCATGCCGAAGCCGAGGAAGCTGGCAAAAACCTCCCGGACAAGAAACGCCGCCTGACCGCGCGCGGCGAAAAACAGGCCCACGACATGGCCAAATGGCTCAAGTCGCAGATGCCGAAAAAAGTCAAAATACTGGTCAGCCCGGCGGTGCGCGCCCTGCAAACCGCACACACGCTCGCCCTGCCTTTCGAAGTCGAATCCAGGATGGCCGTCGGGGCCGATGCCGCCCATCTGATCGCCGTCACTGAATGGCCGGCTTACTCGGGCGCCATTTTACTGGTTGGCCATCAACCCGCGCTCGGCAGGCTCGCCGCCCTGCTGCTGGGCGGATGCGAAGCCGACTGGATCATCAAGAAAGGCGGCGTCTGGTGGTTCTCCAGGCGCAGCCGCGAAGGACAGGATCAAACGGTATTACGGGCGGTGATGAATCCGGAAATGCTGCGCTGATTCACCCCGAATTCAGCAGCGCAGAAAGCAAAACCCCCGCCAAGGCGGGGGTTGGTGTTGCCAGGAGTGGGCTTAATTTAATTCGAGCCTGGCCCCTTTTACTGATTCGAGCCTGGCCCCTTTTACTGATTAATTTTTAAGACCTACAAGAGGCAGGGGCATACTTAGCTACGCTACTCGTGCAAGCCCATGTTAACGATTGACCAGAAACCGTCGGCGCCAAAGTAATTACCACATTAGCACCTACAGAGGTAGCGGCCGTTGTCCCAGTAACTGTTATTGTGCCATCATTGGCTAAGGTAGAGGCAGTAACCTTACCAAGAATAGGTGGTGTGCAAGCAGTAATATCATCGGCTGTGAGGGCTACAGCGGCGCCACCAGTTGCCTGGAAGGCCTCGGTTACGCAAGTTCTTGAATTTCCAGCTGAAATCAATAGCTCAGAAACTTTAGCGCGAATCGTGTAGTCCTGATAAGCCGGCAACGCCACCGCAGCCAAAATACCAATAATCGCGACAACGATCATCAGTTCGATGAGGGTAAAGCCCTGTTGAATCTTACGCATGGTATCTCTCCTTTAAGGTAAAGCACTTCAATCGTGCTGGTAAGAATAGAGCAACTGTTGTGCCAGCTTCGGGAACAGAGCTATTTTTATTGCCGATCTCCGCGCCAGACATGGCACATGCCGGTTATTTGCCGTGCCTGACAAGCGGTTTGGCAATTACAAACACTCGCCGCGCACTCCCTGATGCCCTTTCACGATCCGGCAATCCAGCCGGTTTGGCTGCATCCCGCGTCAGAATGTGCCAATTTTCGTCACTCTCCGTGCAGCCAACGCCTACTTTCAACCATCGTTTGACCTTGCTGTAACTGCCTACCAAGCGACTCGGGTTCCGCAGGCCGCAAATACCGGATCGCATGTCAGCAACACCAGGGCATCCAACTCGGCTTGTGCCGCCAGCATGCGGTCAAACGGATCACGATGTTGACATTCATAATTGCCTGCTCGCAATGCATGCAGGTAACTGATGGGCAAATGCTCAAAGCCATCCGCCGCGACCAATTCGTTAAACCGCCGCACGGCTTCGTCCGCCTCGGCCAATTTTCCCAGACGAAGTTTTGTGGCGATTTCGCAGGCGCTCGCCGCACTCACCAATATCTGGTTCGTTTGCAGTTCGATCGCGGCGCGCGCCAAGGGCGAAAGCTGTGAGTCGTCGGTCCACCACAACAGCAAGGCGTGGGTATCGAGCAAATACCTCATTGACTTTCCCAAGCGTCCAACTCGGATTGCGGCAAGGGCTCGAAGAATTCCGGGCCAATGCAGCCAATTCGCCCTTTCAAACGGCCCGCCTGGCGCTGGCCTTTACCGGGAGAAAGCGGCACCAGACGCGCATAAGGCTTGCCGGCCTTGGCAAGAATGATTTCCTGGCCCGCATGCGCCTGATCGAGCAAGCGTGAAAAATGGGTCTTGGCATCATGCACATTCACAATCACGGACATCACCGCCTCCAACTTGGTTAAGCAACTGGACTAATCCTGGCAGGCCTCCCAGCTAAAGTCCATCGGTGATCTCGCTCGCCGTCCCGCCAGTCCCACGGGATTCCCTGCGGTCACGCCGACTTTTAGTTCACCAGATCGATCTGCGCCGGATCGAGAAAACATTCCGCGTAGCGGAGATGCACACCTTCCCTTAAAAACACCGCGAAGAGATCGGGGTCGATGTGGCCGTTCTTGCTGAATTTTTTCATGATTTCGATGGCCTGCGACAGCAGCATGCCTGACTTGTAGGGCCGGTCCTGGGCCGTCAGCGCCTCGAAAATGTCGGCAATACCCATCATGCGGGCCTGCAGCGACATCTGCTCGCGGGTCAGGCCCTTCGGGTAGCCGGTGCCATCCATGCGTTCGTGGTGACCGCCGGCATATTCGGGCACACGTTGCAGGTGCTTGGGCCACGGCAGCGCCTCGAGCATCTTGTTGGTGGCAACGATGTGATGGTTGATGGTCTCGCGTTCCCGGGCGGTTAGGGTACCGGAACGAATGGCAAGATTCTCGATTTCCTCGGCCGTCAAAAAATCGGCATCGACGCCGGCCGGGTTGCGCCAGTTGCGGGTCGTGCCGATGTCGCGCACGCGTTGCTGGTCTGCCTGGCTCATCGCCTCGCTGCCGATGTTGGCGCGGCGCAGGAAGGCCCGCTCATCGTCGAGCGCGGCCTGTTCCTGGCGGCACTCGGCCCAGCAGGCACTTTCGGCTGCGGGGTCCGTACTTGCGCGCAGCTCGAGCTGCTTGCGCAGGGCGGCAATCTGTACATCGCGCTTGAGCACTTCAAAGCGGGTATCGATGAGCTCGATGCGATCGAACAGGGTTTGCAGCTTGGTGGCCTTGTCGACCACATGCACGGGCGTGGTCACCTTGCCGCAGTCATGCAGCAGCCCGGCAATCTTCAGTTCATAGAGGTCGCTCTCGGACATCGTGAAATCGGCGAGCGGCCCCGCGCTTGTTGCATTGACCGCATCGGCCATCATCATCGTCAAGGCCGGCACCCGCTGACAGTGGCCGCCGGTGTAAGGCGATTTTTCGTCGATGGCGTGATTGATGAGCCTGATGAATGATTCGAAGAGTATCTCCAGCTGGGAAATCAGCAGGCGATTGGTCAGTGCGATGGCGGCCTGCGAGGCCAGCGATTCGGCCAGGCGCTGCGCAGCCAGCGAAAACGGTACGACGGCAGCAGTCTCGGGGTGGATCGCATTGATCAGTTGCAGGACACCGATGATTTCGTGCTCATGGTTCTTCATCGGCACGGTGAGGAACGAGCACGAACGATAGCCGGTGCGCGCATCGAATTTGCGCGTCCCGGAAAAATCGAAACCAGCCGCGCTGTAGGCATCGGCGATATTGACGGTGCTGTCATTGAGGGCGGCAAAGGCAGCGACCAGCGAATTGTTGGGCGCGCCCTGCTCGTCCTGCAAGGGCAGGTCAGGATAGTCGATCGGATTGCCGGACGTGCCACCCAGGGCGATGCCGAGGCTGTCGTTGCGGACGATTTCGAAGCGCAGCGCCTGACGGTTGTCAGTCATGCGATAGAGCGTGCCGCCATCGGCGCGAGTGATGGTCTTGGCCGCCAGCAGGATTTTTTCCAGCAGGCGATCGATATCCCGTTCGCTGGAAAGCGCCGCGCCAATCTCGTTGAGTTGTTCCAGCCGGCGGAACAGGCAGTCTGGCAATCCGTCAGCGTCCATTAGCAACTCCGTTGATCCACGCCACCGCCGGACCGCCCCAAAGCGGCGTGCGCGGATTGCCCCCTCCGGGGGTGGGGGGCAGCGCGCCGGTTTTGCGAGTGTGGGGGGCCACTACTTGATGCAGACCGCACGCACCTGCTTCATGTCGGTTACGCCCTGCAACACCTTTTCCATGCCATCCTGCTTGAGGGTACGCATACCGTCTTCGAGCGCCTGGGCGACGAGGAGGGCGACGCGGGAATGTTCCTGAACCAGTTTCTTCACCGCATCGGTGCCGATCATCAGTTCGTGCAGACCCATCCGCCCTTTGTAGCCCGAACCACCACAGGCTTCGCAATCCCCTTTTTCCTTGGGGCGGTAGAGCGTGAACTCGCCCTTGTCGTTGGCGTATTTCTTCACCCATTCCTGATATACCGCATCAAAAGCCGCCTTGCCGTCACGCTTGAAGGTTTCGGTGTTCGCCAGTTCCTCGCAGTACTCGGCGAGAAGGTGCTGCATTTCCTCGGCACTTGCGGTGTAAGCCTCCTTGCACTTGCACAGTCGCTTGGCCAGGCGCTGGGCCAGAATGCCGAGCAGGGCATCGGAGAAGTTGAACGGGTCCATGCCCATGTCGAGCAGGCGCACAATCGATTCCGGCGCGCTGTTGGTGTGCAGGGTGGCGAACACCAGGTGGCCGGTGAGCGACGCCTCGATGCCGATTTTGGTGGTTTCGGCATCGCGCATCTCGCCCACCATGATGATGTCCGGGTCGGCGCGCAGGAAGGCTTTCATGATGACCGGAAAGTCGAGGCCGGCCTTCTTGTTGATCTGCACCTGGCGCAGGCCCTTCTGCGTAATCTCGACCGGGTCTTCGGCCGTCCAGATCTTGGTGTCGACCGTGTTGAGATGCTTGAGCACCGAGTGCAAGGTCGTCGTTTTACCGGAACCGGTCGGACCGCAGACGAAAAACAGGCCATAGGGCTTGGAAACGGCCCCCTTCAGGCGCTCCAGGTTGTGCGGCAACAAGCCGAGCTTGTTCATGGGAATGGGTTCGCCGGCAGCCAGGATACGCATCACCACATCTTCGACGCTGCCGGCGGTGGGCAAGGTCGCGACCCGCAGCTCGATGTCGAGGGGGCCGAATTTCTTGAACTTGATCTTGCCGTCCTGCGGCCGGCGTTTCTCGGAAATATCCAGATCGCACATGATCTTGATACGCGCAACCAGGGCCTGCCGGAAACTCGCCGGAATTTCGATGTACTTAGATAGCGTACCGTCCTTGCGCAGGCGGATCAGCACCCGGTCCTTGCCCATGCCCGGTTCGATATGGATATCCGAGGCGCCCTGCTGGTAGGCATCGATGATGACCTTGTTGACCAGCTTGACCAGTTCGTTGTCGGCGGCAGCGGAGACGTCATCACTGCCACTATCGATTTCAATCTCACCCTCATCCATTGCCGACAGCAGATCACCGACATTCGTGTCGTCGGTAAACCCGCCGCCGCCGCCAAAGAACTGGTCAACCGTCTGCTTGAATTCGCGATTCGTGGTGACCCGGTAGGCGATCTTGCTGCGGGCAAAGATGTTGTTGACGATGCGCGAGCTCTTGACCTGCTCGGGATCCATGCAAAGAATGATGATGCCCTCGGGGGTTTCGTCTACGGGCAACCAGAGATTCTGCTCGACGTACTCGCGACGCAGGTTCTTCATCAGGTCGAGCGGCTTCATGCGGTCAGGCTTGAAGGGTTCGTAGGGCACCCCGAAAAACTTCGCCAGCGCCGCACCGATCGCCGGTAATTTGACCTGGAATTCGGTGACCAAGGCTTCTTCGACGTCTATATTCTTGCGCCTTGCCGTGCGTGTGGCGAGTTCCATTTCCTGCGCCGCAACCACTGCGTCGAGCACCAGGTGGTCATATTTTGTCTTGATCGTTTGCGCCGGCTTGCTGCGCTGGGCAAAGGCAATCGCCAGCGTTTCGCACAAACTCTTGACGCCTTCCTCGGCCACCGCGGCAAAAGGAACGCCAGCCTTGTTGTTGATGATCTGCACAACGCCCAGCAGATCATTGGTCTGGACATCGGTGATGGGGGCAACCAGCATTTGCCTGGTGCGGTAGCCCGTGCGCTTGTCGACTTCCTGGAGAAAGTGCATGTCGGGATTGATCTTCCGCAGTTCGGCGTCATCGTAGACATCGCGGATGTTGATGATTTTTTTGGCCAGGGCCACATACCCGGCGATGCTTTGGTCGGCAATCGGCAGTTTCAGGTCGCGGAAGGAATTAAGTCCGGTCTTGACCTTCGAAGTGATCGAGGTTTTGTCTTCGCTGAGCGAATAAACGGTCAGGCGGTCGGCATTGAACAGGGCGCAGACATCCTGCGACAGTTCCAGCATGATCTCGTCGATGTTGGCGGTCGCATGGATTTTGTTGGTGACCGCCTGCAGATTCTTGAAAAAAGCCAGACGACTGCCAAGATCACCCGCGCTGACGGGATCACCGCCGGCCCGGCCGGTCGAATCCGGATTCAATACTGCACTCATTTTGAAATCATCTTCTCTGTGTGAATGGAATTCAATCCTTCCGCCAGCAAGCTGGCGGAAAAGCCGCGGTGAGATAGCAGGAAAGCCGCCGCCGAACTGCGCCGACCGGTCTGGCAATACGTCACATACTCCCGATCCGCCGGCAGATTGGGCAGGGCGTCGCGCAGTTCATTCAAGGGGATGTTGAGCGCACCGGGGAGTCCATCATGCTGGTACTCGGCGGGGAATCGGACATCCAGCCAGACGGCCCCCGCCGCCACTCGCCGCCAAGCCTCTTCTGCTCCAACACGTTGCAGCAGTGGCTCGCGCAACAGGCTGACAAAATCGGCATTGGCGAGCCGCAACAGCACACCATCCGTTGCCATGGTCACCGTGGCATTGCGCACGGTTTCGGCAATCAGGGCTTCTTCCCCGAACGCGTCGCCGGCACGCAATTCCGCCAGTTCAACCTGTGCCCCGGTCACTTCGCGGGTTACCTGGGCACGCCCGCGTTCGATGACGTAATAATTGTCGCCCGGGTCGTTCTGGCGCACGATCACTTCCCCGCGGGTGACGACTTGCCGCTTGAAACAGGCCAGCAGACTGTCGATGTTCGCCGCCGGCAGGCTGGCAAATGCCCCCGCCGTCAGTTGCCGCGCATCGAAGATGCCGGGGAGCGCACGCCAGGCCGTCGAACCGGCATCGGACTGGGCCGGCATCAAGGGTGCCGCCTGATGCCAGGTGACCAGAATGTCCAGGATATTGGCATCGAACCACAATATCTCGACATCGGTAATCGCCCGCGCGCGCAGCGGATCCATGCCGCGGCGATTCAGGGGACAAAGCGCGTCATCCCAGCCACCGACCAGAATCTTCATGCCGCCGGCCGGATAATCGAGCTTCAACTCACCCTTGAGGAGATACACCGACTTGTGCTGCCAGACAAAATCAAGAGTCTGGGGGCCAGGAAGAAAACTCTCCACTCTGGCCAGGGACGCGAGCTGGCGCAGAAAGTCCTCTCCCAGCCCGGCCAGGGGCGACAGTCGCGCCAGGGTTTGGGGGGATACCGGCAATGCGTTCATAGTTCGAATACCTGATTGTTTTGTAGCATGCGCGGCCTGAACTCACCGATGCTTTCTTCGATTTCCTGCATGGTCAATTCGATCTGGCCAGGCTTGAGGTGGGTAATGAAAATCTCCGGTCTGGATTGCAGATAACGCAACTCTTCCAGCAACATGCTGGGACACAGGTGGCAAGATTCTTCCGCCAGTTTGCGTTCACGATTGGAAAAGGCGGTTTCGATGATCAGAGTCTTCAGATCACCGATTGCATTCACGGCCTGCCAAAACGCCGGGCAGGGGCCGGTATCACCGGAAAACACCAGGCTGGCGCGCCCCGAGTCGAGTTGATAGCCGACTGCCGGAACGGTATGCGCGACCGGCAGGGGGACGATCCGTCGTCCGCGCAACTCGACGGCCTGTCCAACGGCAATCGACGCAAAGCGCAGGCACGGCATTTCCGGTGACGGGATTTCAGTGAAGTCAGGCCAGATCGCCCAGTTGAAAATGTGCGCGCGCAAAATTTCTTCGACGGATGGCGTCGCATGAATGATCAGCGGACGATTGCGCATGTCACCCACCGTATCGATCAACAGGGGCAAACAGGCGATATGGTCCATATGGCTATGGGTCAGGAAGATATGATCAACCTGAGCGAGCTCGGCAATGGAAAGGTCGGCCACCCCGGTCCCGCAATCGATCATGATGTCGTTGTCGACCAGGATCGAGGTGGTCCGCAAGTGGCGGCCGCCAATGCCGCCACTGCAACCGAGAATACGAATTTTCATGCTATTCCGTCCCGATGATCACGAAACCACACTGCGCCTGGCGTATCCAGGCACAAAAGTGCAATCCGTTCATCGAACGTATCATATAAGTAATATGGCCGCGGCGGCAGACCCCCCGTGCACGGCACCTGATACCTTTTCGTTTCAGCCCGCATCAGGCCTTGAGGGAAAACTCCATTTTCACGCCGGCCAACTCAATGACGTCGTGGTCCAAGAGTTCACGCGCCTGGGTATGAATGGCAGAACCATTCACGATTGGATACCGGGCACCTTCGACATGCGTGAGGAAGTAGCCGATGGGGCGTCGCGCAATGACCGCCACCTGGACGCCCGGCTTGCCAAGTGTGGTAAGGGATTTCGTCAACTCTAGCCGTCTGCCGATGTTGCTGCCGGTCAGGATCTGGATCGCGCCGCAAGGCAGCGCGGGAGCCGTCGGCGCTGTTGCGCCGGCAGGGACGCCGGGGACCGGATCGGCCATCACCGGTGGCGCGGTTGCGCCAGATGGTTTCGCTGACACGGTTTCGGCCGTTTTTCTCAGCATGTCGGGGCGCAACACCATGGTCTTTTCGAAATCGGCCTGCGTGGCGCTCTGGGCTGCCTCGTTGATGTATTTGAGACGGTACTTGCCCAGTTCGATGACATCATTGTTTTGCAGGAAGTGTTTTTTGATCTGCTGACCATTGACGAAGGTGCCATTGGTGCTGTTGAGGTCCTCCAGGAATGAATCATTGAGGATGCTCACGATCACGGCATGCTCACCCGAGACCGCCAGATTGTCGATCTGGATGTCGTTGTGCGCCTTGCGACCGAGCGTGGTGCGCTCCTTGTTCAAGGGAATTTCCTTGAGCACCAGATTGTCCATGCTGAGTATGAGCTTAGCCATCTTGAGCGTCCTTCAAAACACCATCGTTAACCGAACCAAGACTGCACACGTCGCCACCAGCCTGCCCCACGGGAACCCCGGGGTGCCGGATAGGCTTCCTTGATTTTGACGAGAATAACCGAAACGTTGTCGCGACCACCATTGTCATTCGCCTGCTGCACCAGTTGCATTGCACAGAGCGGCAGATTGACCGAAAGTGCCAACAGTGTCAGGGCAATCTCCTCATCCGCCATCATATCGTTGAGGCCATCCGAACAGAGCAGGTAAACATCGCCAGGAAGTACATCGTATTCATTCAACTCAAGGTCCACGGTAGGGTCAACGCCCAGCGCACGCGTCACCAGATTTTTGTTGAGCGAAAAACGTGCCTGCTCGGAAGTAATCATGCCAGCGTCGATCTGCTCCTGCAACAGGGAGTGGTCGCGCGTCAGTTGCCGCAGTTCTTCCCCGCGCAGACGATACAGCCTGGAATCACCGATGTGCGCGACCACCAGATGGTCATCATAAAACTGGGCGGCGACCAGTGTCGTGCCCATCCCCGTGTATTCAGACTGACTTTGCGCTGCCTGATGGATCGCCGCATTGGTGCGTGCAACGACATCGCTCAACGCTTGCCGCGCCCAGGCCTGACCGCTTGCGGCGAGTTCACCGGGGGCCCGGGTTTCGAACATGTGTGCAAGCTCGCTGCCCAGCACCGTGGTGGCCATGCTGCTGGCAACTTCGCCGGCATTGTAGCCACCCATGCCATCCGCCAGTATGGCCAGCCCCAGCACATTGTTGGCCAGCACCGAATCTTCGTTGAGCGGGCGCACTTGACCGGGGTCGCTGCAGGCAGCCATTTCGATCGCCGCGGAAAGGTCGATCAGCGCCATCGCAGGCAAACACCCACCCACCGACGGGTACCCCAGTCGTGTGTTTGCAGTATCAGGCTTGCCTTGCCGACCACAGTGTTCGATACGCCCCCCGTTAAACAATCCCACTTCAACACATTCAAACCTTTTGCAGAAACAGTGCGATATGCTTCATTCTTACAGCCAGACATTAAGTGAGTCAATGCTTTTTCACGTAGCGAAGACGAAAAGCGCTCTCAATAGGGCAATTCCGCACCAAGTCCCTGCTGCTGTGCCAGTTTGAGCAGGCGTACCCCGACCGCCAGGTCCTGGATGGCCATGCCCTGCGATTCGAACAGGGTGATTGCTCCGGCATCCGGTCGTCCCGGCCGGATGCCGGCAATGATCTCGCCCAGTTCGACAAGTTGGCCTTCGGCAAGGCGCCCCTTTTCCAGCGCCGGTAGCAAGTCGCCCGCCTCGCGCATGGCAGTCGGCCGACTATCCACGCACACCACGGCCGCACGGGCCACCGTCTCCTCGTCGATCTCACGGCGGATCAGGGCATTCGAGCCGGCAGCATTGATATGGGTTCCTGCCGCCAGCCAACTGCCGTCGAACAATGGCGTGGCCGCTGCGGTGATGGTGACAACGATATCGCAGTCGCGCACTGCGGCTTCTGCGCTATCCACGGGAATCACTTCGACGCCGAAGCGACTTGAAAAGTCGGCGCTGGCGCGACGGCGCTTCCCGGCATCGCGCGCATACAGCCTGACTTGTCGGATCGAGCGGACCCGACACAGCGCCTCCAATTGGCCCTGGGCTTGCCAGCCGGCGCCGATCAGGCCAACCACCGCACTTTCCGGCCGGGATAAAACTTTTGCCGCCACCCCGCCGGCAGCGCCGGTGCGCATCATCCCCAGGAAATCGGCCTCGATCGCCGCCAGCGGTGTGCCGGTCGCCGCGTTGAACAGGTGCACCATGAAGCGTTTGCCCGCACGCGCTGTCGTGTAAGCCTTGTAACCAATCACGCCCTCGTCGAGCAGCGCAGCTTGCAGGATATGCAGCGTGGATGTCGGCGTCCGGGTGCGCTGGCGGGCAATGTCGATGGCGCGATTGTGGCCATGGGCGGCATGCGCTGTGGTGACGGCTTCGAGCGCCAGATCCATGGTCAGTAACTGGCGCACATCGGTTTCGGATAGAAACAGTGCCATTGAATCTGCTCCCGATCAATCAACCGGAACAAGGCGGGCCGCAGCCCGCCTTGAATTCTGTTGCAAGTGCTAGAGCAGCGACTTCAGCAGTTTGCCCATTTCCGACGGATTGCGCGTCACCGTGAAACCGCACTCTTCCATGATGGCCAGCTTGGCCTCCGCCGTGTCGGCACCCCCCGAGATCAGTGCGCCGGCATGTCCCATGCGCTTGCCGGCGGGCGCGGTGACGCCGGCGATGAAACCGACCACCGGCTTCTTCATGTGGTCCTTGCACCAGCGCGCCGCCTCCGCCTCATCCGGCCCGCCAATTTCGCCGATCATGATGACTGCATCGGTGTCGGGATCGTCGTTGAACATGCGCATGATGTCGATGTGCTTGAGCCCGTTGATCGGATCGCCGCCAATGCCGATTGCCGAAGACTGGCCAAGGCCCAATTCGGTCACCTGGGCAACGGCTTCATAGGTCAGCGTGCCGGAACGCGAAACCACGCCAATGCGGCCCTTGCGGTGGATGTGGCCCGGCATGATGCCGATCTTGATTTCTTCCGGCGTGATCAGGCCGGGGCAGTTCGGACCGAGCAGCAAGGTCTCCTTGCCACCCCTGGCGACCTTCTGCTTCATTTTGTTGCGCACGATCAGCATGTCACGCACGGGGATGCCCTCGGTGATGCAGATCGCCAGATCGATGTCCGCCTCGCAGGCTTCCCAGATCGCGTCCGCCGCGCCGGCCGGCGGCACGTAGATCACCGAAACAGTGGCGCCGCTGGCGGCCTTGGCATCCTTCACCGAGGCAAAGATCGGCACGTCGAATATCTTCTCGCCGGCCTTCTTCGGGTTCACGCCGGCAACGAAGCAGTTCTTGCCATTGGCGTACTCGATGCACTTCTCGGTATGGAACTGGCCGGTCTTGCCGGTGATGCCCTGGGTAATCACTTTGGTGTTCTTGTTGATCAGGATCGACATTTGATATTCCTCACTTCACCTCAGTTAACTGCCGCGACGATCTTCGTCGCGGCGTCCGCCATCGTGTCGGCAGCGATGATCGGCAGACCCGATTCGGCCAGGATTTTCTTGCCGAGGTCCTCGTTGGTGCCTTTCATGCGCACCACTAATGGAACCGAGAGGTGAACCTCGCGGGCGGCACTGACAATGCCACTAGCGATGGTGTCGCACTTCATGATGCCGCCGAAGATGTTGACCAGGATGCCCTTGACCTTGGGATTCTTCAGCATGATCTTGAACGCCTCGGTCACCTTCTCGGTCGTCGCGCCGCCACCGACGTCGAGGAAGTTGGCGGGCTCGGCACCGAACAGCTTGATCGTATCCATCGTCGCCATGGCCAGTCCCGCGCCATTCACCAGACAACCGATGTTGCCATCAAGGGAGATGTAGGCGAGGTCGAACTTCGATGCCTCGACTTCGTCGGCATCCTCCTCGTCGAAGTCGCGGTAGGCGACAATCTCGGGTTGGCGATAGAGGGCGTTCGAATCGAAGTTGAACTTGGCGTCGAGCGCCTTGATGTTGCCCGCCTTTCCATCCACACCGGCTTCAAGAATCAGCGGGTTGATTTCCGCGAGGCTGGCATCGGTTTCCATGTAGCAGATGTACAGCTTCTTGAAGGTGTCGATGGCCTTGGCCTGCGAATCTGCCGGTACGCCGATGCCATCCGCCAGCTGCTTGGCCTGCGCGTCGCTCAGTCCGACCAGCGGATCGACGAACACCTTGATGATTTTTTCCGGTGTCTGGTGCGCGACTTCCTCGATGTCCATGCCGCCTTCGGAAGACGCCATCATCGCCACCTGCTGGGTGGCGCGGTCGGTCAGCGCCGCAACATAGTATTCCTTCTTGATGTCGGCGCCATCCTCGATCAGCAGGCGCCGCACCTGCTGTCCGGCCGGACCGGTCTGGTGCGTCTTCAACTGCATGCCGAGGATGCTGCCCGCGTGCTGGCGCACTTCGTCAAGTGACCTGGCGAGCTTGACGCCACCCCCCTTGCCGCGCCCACCGGCGTGGATCTGGGCTTTTACCACCCAGATTTTGCCACCCAGTTGCTCGGCCGCCTTGACGGCTTCATCGACGGAAAAACAGGGAATCCCGCGTGGGGTGGCCACGCCGAACTTCCGCAGTATTTCCTTGCCCTGATACTCGTGGATCTTCATGGATCTTCCTTGTCGGGTGACTTGATATGGGAACATGGCCCGCACATTGCGGGCCATGTGTGTTGCTTGGCAAGCGATGATACAGGCATCAACAAAAGCTATGCGGCATTCCCGTCGGATGCCAGCCGGTCAGGGGTGCAGCACAGTGGCTGCGCCTAACCGTCAACTGGTCCGCTCTGCTGAGGCGGCGCGGCTGCTTGTAGGAAACCCTCAGCTACGGGCCATCCGCTCAACAATTTTTTGCTTGAATTGCTTGGCCTGCTGGGCATCCAATTGCGAACCCAAAGCTGACAAGGCCTCATCAAGAGAACCCGCAGTCGCCAGAGTCTCTTCGCACAGCAGGGAAGCGATCGGCCCCAAAAACTCCACGAGCTCCTGCTCGATCAGCGCTTTCGTCTCCCTGCTGAGGGCGCCACCGGGGGTTGGGGCGGGCGTCGCACCAAGGGTGCTGCGTTCAGCGCCGCCAATGGGATCAATGTAGCCAGATTGATACAATCGATCCAGCGTCGCCTCGACATCGCGAAAAATGGCGGCATCCTTCAGCAGGGTTTCGACGTTGCGCTTGCCGTCGACCATGATCAGGATGTGCCTGTCATTCATGGATATTTCACGCGAATTAGCCTTGATCGCGCCCTGCCCCTTGGCCGATTTCACAAATACTGCAGTCTTGTCCATAGCCAATCACCTCGCAGTAGAGTGGGCAATCGCTCTCAAGAAGCGGAAAGTTTTCTGATCCGGTCCATGGCGATCTTGATGCTGGCGGACATGCGCTCGAGCGCACGTGCCAAGTCGCCGATCTCATCCTTCCGTTCGGTACCCGCAATCTTTTCCTCGATCTTGCCGCGGCTGATCTCGGCGGCCGCATGCGTGAGTTGCTCGATCGGCTTGGTGATGCTTCGGCTCAATAGCCATGCCAGCATCAGCCCGACAAGCAGTGCGACCAGCCCGATGCCCAGAATTTGCAGCAGGGTATTCCGATAGCTCGTCGCATAGTAAGAGCGGTCGATCAGAATCTCAGCAACAGCAATCGGTTTGCCCGAAAAGTCCGGCACGGATTTGGCCATCACCGACCAGTCCTGGCCAGCGATTTTCACTTGGGAGGTAATCACTTGCCCCCCGAGGGCGGCGGCAATCTGCTCGGGGCTTAGCGTGGTCTTGCCGGGAATCGTCGTCGCGAAGATGCTGAAGTCCGAAGCGGCACGGATGTGCAGTGCGGCGGGCGCCTTGAACTGCGTCTTGAAGGAGTCGAAAAATTCCTGGCCAAAGGTAACGCCGATCTCGGCCGAACCAACATGCCTGCCCTCATGAGAAACCGGGATGACGCCACGCAAGCCAATGCCGGCTACACCGCTTTCCAGGCCGCTTTGCGGCTGCACCAGCTCATTGGTCTTGACGACGGTGGCACGAAATCCCGACAGATCATCGCCGAACTTGGCCAGGTCGTGTAGACGCAGGAATGAGGTAGCGGGCGGCAAATGGAACTGGAACTGGCTGATGTTGTGATTCTTCTTCAGCGCATCGAATACGGGTGAAGTCAGCGCCTGAAGCTGTGCGCGATCCCTGTTGGCAAAAGCTTCCGTAACGCCCTTGGCATTCACTACCGAGGTGATGGCCACTAGGGCGGATGCAGAAGCATCCCGGACGCTGGCCCGCAGGGTGGCATGCAATTCATCGAGCTGGCGGGCTTCAGCTTGCTTGCTGACATTCCCCAACTGCCCGAGAACCGCTGGCAGCAACACCAGCACGACAACCAGCAACGTTAACGCAATACCCGCCGCCAGACGAACCGAAATGCGAATGTTCGAGAACATATACCCCCCCTGATCGACATCAAGAAAATAAATCCTAGCATGGCCTTTAACATAAAGGGGAAAGCCGGTCCTGCTTTACAGGGCAAGTCGCATGAATCTTATACAAGACCGAGGATGAGAGCACGGTAGTCGTCAGAGGATGCGGCGAAGAGTCGCCGGGTCTTGAGTCCGCCCTTGCAAGGGGCTGGGGCATGGCGGATGGCATTGAGTGCAAGTTGTCGCAAGACGGCGAGGTTATGGGCGGCGTGATCGGTTCGCAGGCGCATTTGGTCATCGTTGAACGCCACATCCATGCACCAGTGCAAGCTATTCTCGACGCGCCAATGCTGGCGCACAGCCGCATTGATCCGGGCGGCATCCGCTGGCAGGCTGGAAATGTAGCAGCGCTGCTCGGTTGTGGTCTTGTCATTGACGGTGCGCTCGGAAACGATGACCGTGAAGGATTTCAGGTCGGTCCAGCGTTCGGACGCATGCAGGCAATCTACTTGATCGAAGGTGAAGCAGCGCCGGGTTTCGATGCGGCCGTGATCCTTCTCGACAACCTCATCGAAACCATGCGGGGTTTTATGGGCGGGGCGACGAAGGCCGTCATGAAGTCCTGTATCGACTCGGCCAGTTCGGGTTGATTATCTTTCACCGACAGCACATAGACGGCACCGCGGGCACGGATTGCCTGGGCGATATTCGGTTGGGTACCCATGGCATCGATAATCACAATGCAGCCTTCAAGCGCCAGGGTAGCCAGCAATTCCGGTATCGCCGTCTTCTCGTTGGACTTCTGAGCCGTGGCGCGTTGTCCAAGCACCAGAGCCGCGCCAGCAGCAAAGGCGCTGACCAGATTTAGCGGGACTGGTCTTGCCATCGATCGCCACCACCGCACCATCGGCCACGGTTGGCAATACGGTGCTGACCCAGCGTCGGAACGCCGCGCTAAATCGATCGGCGTCTATCGCGGCAAAGACCCGGCTAAACGTGTCGTGCGACGGAATACCGTGCTCAAGTCGCAAGTAGCGCCGTAACCAGTCCAGCTTCGCCTTGCCCCACGCCTCCACTTCAACAAAAGTGTCCGCTCCCGAAACCACCGCACAGATCGCCACCACCAGCAGTTCAACCAGATTGTGCCGTACCTTTTTCGCCTGCCGTGGATCGCCAATCCCCACAAATACGTCCGCGATGCACAGCTTGCCTTCCGTCTCCATGAGCCACCCCAAAAAGACAGAAAACTACACAAAATCAAGGGCTGTGAGCAGTCCCTTTGTAAGTCGTTGAGCGTGAACGATTATTTTTCACGGTCAACGACATTGGCATTCATGCGATTACCCTGGTCTGCTTTAACGTTGAAATCTACTTCGCTGTTGCATCCAACACCTTCGACTTGTTGATGCTTGCCCCTACTGATCAACCAGCCAGTCAATGCTCGATGGCGGCAGATAATGCTGCTGCACCTGCGAGAAATAGAAGCGGTTGGCGACGAAGGCAGCGTCGATCATGCTGCAACTGGCGGCCGGATTGGCGCCGCTGGCATGGAAATCCGAGAAACCGGCAGGCTGATTGATGAGCGCCGCCCCGGTCAGGTTGAGCGAGAGCGACACCCCCGCACGCAAGGCAACATCCTCGGCAAATTGCTGAACATGGGGGCGTGTTGCATGCACGAGAAAGTTGAGCGCGCCCTTGTCGCGCATGGTGGATTCCGCCAGAGCCAGGCTGGTCGCCGTGTTCGCGGTGGTGACGACGATGGCGATCGGGCCAAAACGTTCTTCCATGAAAAATTCGCGCTGCTCGGCGGAGGCGCCCAGCAGCAGCGGGGTATGCATGCGCGCGGCAGGCCATTGCGGATGGGCTAGGGTGGCGGAAGGACGCAGTATTTCCGCCGTCGCTTCGGCCAGTTCGCTGACTGCCGCGATGCGGGCCACCGTCGCCGGCGACTGAATGGCCCCCAGCACTTCGGCAGCACGGGCCGGCTCTGCGACAAACTTGCCCAGTGCCATGGCCAGATCGCGCCCGAACTGTTCAGGATCGACCAGGCCGTCAGGTGTCTCGATGCCTTCGCGGCTGACGAAAATGACCCGCGGTGTCGTGCGCAACTGGCCGGAATCGAGGCATAGCGACAACACCAGATTCTTGAGCAGCGCCTTGTAGTCGTAGCTGGAGTCGACCAGCACGCAGTTGACGCCGCCGGTTTCCAGGAAGAGGCGGGCCTGGCGCGCATTGGCACGCAGCCAGTCGCCCATGTCGGGCGCACCGGCATAGTCGATCAGGCGGATGTCCGGGCGACGCGCGATATCACGCAATACCGGGGTATCGTCGGGATCGCCGACCAGCAAAGTTATCAGGTTGGAATCGAAGCCCGACTCCTTGAGCACCTGGCGCGTGATAGCCACCGTTAACGCCAGTGGCAGCACGGCGGTCGGGAGCGGCTTGACGATCACCGGATTGCCCGTCGACAGGCTAGCGAAGATCGCGGGGTAGGCGTGCCAGGTGGGCTGGGTGGCGCAGCCGATGACCAGGGATACGCCCAGCGGAGCGACCATGTAGCGCTTCTCCAGGCGCTGGCTGATATTGCGCTGCCACGTGGCCTGGGCGGGAATCTGGGTCATCATCCGATAGGCCCAGGCCAGGGCTTCCAGCCCGCGCGCCTGCGCCCGCGGGCCACCGGTGAGAAATGCGAGCCCCAGGCTCTGGCCGGTGGTATGCATGAGCGCATAGGCCATTTCGGCGCTACCGGCATTCAGGCGGGCGAGCACTTCGAGGCAGACGCCGGTGCGCGTCTCGATGCCGGCGCGCACCCAAGGCAGCATCGCCACCTTGGCCGCAGCAATCAGCCCCTCGGGGCTGCAGCGCGGATAGCTCACATTCAATGGCAGGCCATAGGGCGAAACTTCGCCGCCACAGCGCCCGTCCACGCCAGGCTGGTCGAGATAGAACTGGGCATGGCGATAAGCCTCGAACGCCGCCAGACCATCTTCCAATGCCATCTCGCCATAGCTGCGCGGATTCTCGGCATAGGGCGACCAGTGGGTGCGGCAGGCAATCGCGGCCTGGGCATGGTCGAGCAGAGCGCGATGATTATCGAACCAGGAATGGGCCATGGCGGTCTCCGGAATGAGCTGCATGATAGAGTTCGCATGCTCAATTTTATTGTTGTATTGCTTATTGCGCTGCCACCATTTTTACCCACACCCCGGGAGGCAAAAAACATGAAGGCATCTGGTTCGGGCATCTCGCTTAACTTTCATGATGCGTTGGCTTCGCCCCCGATCATGAAAGTGGCCCACCCCCCTCCCCCCCCCTCGCGGGGGGTTCGGGAATGCTCGCTGCGCTCGTCTGTCACGGGGCGCTCTTTCTGGCACAGGTGCGGTTTGCGGCTTCGCCGCGTGCCGCGTTTGCTCGGGGCGTCCCTTCGCAAACGCTACGATGTTGTTTCACGTTAAAGCCCCGCCCCGGCCATGACCACCATTGTCCCAGCCGCCCAGGCTACTCTGGGTGGCGGCTGTTTCTGGTGCATCGAGGCGGCTCTCAAACTGCTCGACGGGGTGATCGCGGTCACCTCGGGCTATAGCGGTGGTGCGGTCGAAAACCCGACTTACCAGCAGATTTGTACTGGCGATACCGGCCATGCCGAAGTAGTGCGCGTCGACTTCGATCCATCCATCATCGACTATCGCACCCTGCTCACGGCCTTTTTCACCATACATGATCCGACGACGCTGAACCGCCAGGGTAATGATATTGGCAGCCAATACCGCTCGGTGGTATTCGCCCATTCATCGGCACAGGCTGCGGAGGCACAAGCCCTGATCAAGGAGTTCGACGCAGCGCGCATCTGGTCCGCTCCGATCGTGACCGCCGTCCTGCCAGCGCCGACTTTCTGGCCCGCCGAGGAATATCACCAGAATTACTTTGCCCGCAACCCCACGCAAGGCTATTGCCAGGCCGTTGTCGCACCCAAGGTGGCGAAGCTGCGCAAACGTTTTACCGAGCGCCTAAAGCCCGGCTGAGAACGCGTATTCTCGCTGTGTTCTGAGTATTACGATAAACCCAGACCGGCAGAATGCTCGCATCTGGCATTTTCGTCCGGGGTTTCATTGTCTTGACCAATTCTGCGCGCTACCTGAGAACCGCTGTCCTGACCTGCCTGGTCATGGCATGGCCGCAATTCGCTACCGCCCAGGAACAGGCAACTGCCGCACCGGCACAGGTCAAAGTCAGCAGCACGGTGCCTGTCGAACTGGACGACCCGTTGCGGATGTGGTTCAAGGAACAGGACAGCGTACTCGACGACATCCTGGTGCGGCTGTCTCGCATCGAGGCACTGGTCCGGGACATCCACCGGCTGGTGCTGCAATTACAAACTCCGGCGGCACCCGCGGCAGCGATTGCGCAAGCTGTGCCAACTCCTGGCACCGTTCCCGCAACCAGCAATCTCGAGGCAACAATGGACATCCCGGCTCTGCTGGAGAACCGGCAAGTCCAGTTGGCCGGTGCCGGACTGCTGCTGTTGCTGACGCTGCTGCTCTGGTCGCGGCGCCGCAAAGCAGCCCGGCTGCGTGAGTTGCAAGCCAGGGACGTCAAGCCAGTCGCAGCGGCCATACCGCCCCCCGCGCCACAGCAGCCCGCTGCAGCAGAAAGCAAGCCGGTGCCGGCTGTCGAACCCCTAACCGACCTGAGCTTTTCGGAGCAAACCCTGGTCAAACCACACGCCGAAACTGGCCGTGGCAACGCGACGGCACAATCAAGCGATCAGGCTCTGGAACTCGCCGAGATCATGCTTGCCATGGGCCTGGGGCAAGGCGCGGCGCAAACCCTGACCGAGCATATCCAGAAAGAGCCCAAGCCGGCGCTGCGCAATTGGTTGAAGTTGCTGGAGATCTATCGGCAGAACGGACAACAGGATGAGTTCGAACGCTCAGCCGAAGAGCTGCGCCAAGTCTTCAACGTGCTGCCCGAGGACTGGCAGGTTCAGACCGAGATGCAGCGCAGCATCGAAGACTATCCGCACATCGCCGCGCGCTTGTCGGAGTTGTGGGGCAAACCCGCTTGCACCAGCTATCTCGGCAATTTGCTCAACGACAATCGCGACGGCGTCCGCACCGGCTTCCCGCAAGCGGTGGCCGAAGAGTTGCTTCTACTCATGGCAATGCTGACCAATGAAGGAACTGTCGAACAGGCTGCCGCGGCAATCAAGACCGACAAGCGTATCTGAAGACCGGACCTGACGGTCAGGCCGGCGGCTACACGGGGTTGTCGAGTTCGACAAAATCGCAGACCACATCGAAGCGCTCGGCCAGATGCCGCCCCAGTGCCATCACACCATAACGCTCGGTGGCATGGTGCCCGGCCGCGAGATAAGGCACACCCGACTCCCGCGCCAGATGCACGGTGTTTTCTGAAATCTCGCCACTGACATACAGATCGGCACCCGCCAGAATGGCCTGCTCGAAATAGCTCTGGGCACCACCGGTACACCAGGCCACGGTCTTCACGATACGCCGGCCATCGCCCACCAGAAGCGGGGTGCGCCCCAACACCTGCCCGACCTGCACCGCCAGGTCGTCGGCCAAAGTCGGCGCTGGCGGTATGAAATGCCCCGCAGCGGGAACGCCGAGGAAACCGATATCCTGCTCGGCAAATCGCCCTGTCACGGTCCACCCCAGCCGCGTGGCCAGTTGGGCGTTATTGCCGAGTTCGCCGTGCGCATCGAGCGGCAGGTGATAAGCGAACAGGTTGATGTCATGCGCCAGCAAGGCCTGCATGCGGCGCTTGCGAAACCCGGTGACCCGGCCATCCTCGTTCTTCCAGAACCAGCCGTGATGTACCAGGATCGCATCGGCCGCGACTGCCAGCGCCGCCTCGATCAATGCCTGGCTGGCGGTAACGCCACAGACGATGCGTCGCACCTCGGCGCGCCCTTCCACTTGCAACCCGTTTGGGCAATAATCCCGAAAGCGCGCCGTTTCCAGCAAGCCGTCCAGATAGGCGCCCAGATCATCACGCAGCATCTTTCTACTCCTTCCCGCCAGGTTCATTCATCCATGCATCGATTGTGGCTCATTTTCGCCCAGGCCGTGACAGTCAGCATCGCCGCACTGTTCGTGATCCAGACCCTCAAGCCGGAATGGCTGCCGGCGCGCCCGTTTGACCTGGCCGGCCCCGCGGTAATTTCCGTCCAGCAGGCTGCTCCCGCTGGCGAGGCACGCAGTGTTGCCACCTACGCCGATGCCGCCCAGGCAGCGCTTCCGGCGGTCGTACACATCTTCACCAGTCAGGAAGTGCGGCGCCATCCGTTCATCAACGACCCGGTGTTCCGCCACTTTTTCGGCGACCGGTTCGGGCCGGATAGCCAGCGCCAGTCAGGATTGGGTAGCGGTGTCGTCGTTTCGGCCGACGGTCTGGTGCTGACCAACAACCATGTCGTCGAGTCGGCCGACGAAATCGAAGTCGCCTTTCACGATGGCCGCAAGACCAAGGCCCAACTGGTTGGCGCCGATCCGGAGTCCGATCTGGCCGTCCTGAAGATCGTCACCGACAGCGCGCTCTCCCCGATCACCCTCGCGCCCGCCGAGTCGTTGCGCATCGGCGACGTGGTGCTTGCCATCGGCAACCCGTTCGGCGTTGGCCAGACGGTCACCTCGGGCATCGTTTCGGCATTGGGCCGCACGCACCTCGGGATCAATACTTTCGAAAACTTCATCCAGACCGATGCCGCCATCAACCCGGGCAACTCGGGCGGCGCCCTGGTCGACAGCAACGGTCGCCTGGTCGGCATCAACACCGCCATTTATTCGCAAAGTGGCGGATCGATGGGCATCGGTTTCGCCATTCCGGTGTCGTTGGCAAAAAGCGTGATGGAGCAGATCATCAAGACCGGCTCGGTAACGCGCGGCTGGATTGGCGTCGAAGTTCAGGACATGACCCCGGATCTGGCCGAATCATTCGGCGTCAAGCTTGGGCAGGGTGCCCTGATCGCCGGCGTGATGCGCAATAGTCCGGCCGACAAGGCCGGCATCAAGCCGGGCGACGTGCTGCTGACGGTCGGCAACCAACCGGTCAAGGATGCGCAGGTGATGCTCGATCTGATCGCTGCACTACCGCCCGGAGAACCGGCCCGCTTCGGCCTGAGCCGCGCGGGGAAAGCGCAGGAAGTGACCGTGACCATCGGCAAGCGACCGAAACCGCCGCGCTAGTTCCGGCGCAGTAGCCTTTCCGCCGGGCCGCCCTCATTGGCCAATGAGGAAAGGCGGCACGCGGCGCCAGCCGCAATCCGCGCCAAAATCACCACGCAGTGTCCCGTAACGAACGAGCGTAGCGACAACAAGCGACGTAAGTCGCGCCGTTGCGGCGCAGGCTAATGCCGGCACTACCGGCGTTAAGACGCGTAGCGTCGGCCGTAGGCAAAAACTCAGTCACCTCCCCGCGAGGGGAGGTCGGGAGGGGCGGGCCGATAGGCACCATCCTCGGCACGGGAAGACTTGCCGATCACCTGTGCCATGAGGATGCCTAATTCATAGAGCAGCCACATCGGCACCGCCAGCATGAATTGGGAAAGTACGTCCGGCGGGGTGAAGATGGCGCCGACAATGAAGGCACCGACAATGAAGTAGGGGCGGATTTCCTTCAGCTTCTCCACCGTCACCAAACCCACCCGCACCAGCACGATCACCACTACCGGCACTTCGAAGGTGAGGCCAAAAGCCAAAAAAGTCGTCAGGACGAAGGAAAGATATTTCTCGATGTCCGTCATCACCGCCACCCCTTCCGGAGCGAAAGCATTGATGAAGGCAAACACCGTCGGGAAGACAATGAAGTAGGCAAAGGACATGCCGATGAAGAACAGCACGACGCTGGCGAACAGCAGCGGTACGGCGAGTTTCTTCTCGTGGGCATACAGGCCCGGTGCGACAAAGGACCAGGCCTGATGGAGCACATACGGCAGGGCGATCAGGAAGGAAACCATCATGGTCACCTTGATCGGCACGAAAAAGGCGCCGACCACATCGGTGGCGATCATGTGGCCGCCCTCGGGCAGCGCGGCGAGCATGGGCGCCGCCAACAGCGAGTAGATGTCCCGTGCCCAATGGACGAGGCCGAGAAAAATCACCAGCATTACCACCAGGGTGCGGATCAACCGGTCACGCAATTCGACCAGATGGGAAATGAAACTCTCTTCGCGCGCTTCCATCAGACGGCAGGTGGGGTACGGGTAGGCAACTCGCTGGTTGCGTTTTCAGCCGAAATTGCAGGGGTTGCGCCGGCAGCAGCTTCGCCGGCCGTGGTTTCGCTGGGGGGCATGATCGATTGATGCAGCGAGGTTTCAGTCTCTTTCATCTGCTCATTGACCCGGCTTTCCATGTCGTGCGCCTGCGCAGCCATGTCGGCTTGCAATTTTTTCAGCTCATCGAGCTGCATTTCACGCTTGATATCTGCCTTGACGTCACCGACGTAACGCTGCAACCGACCGAGCAGATGACCAACCGTGCGCGCCACCTTGGGCATGCGCTCGGGTCCGATAACGATCAGCCCAACCAGGGCGATCAGCATTAGTTCGCTAAAACCGATGTCGAACACTGCGGATTATTCGATCAGGGAACGGGTTACTGGGAAATTTGCAAGGGGGCATGCCCCCTTGCCAACAGCCGGAGCTTGGTCAGCCATTCATGGGCCATCACCACTCTGCTCGGTATGTGGCCCAGCCAAGCTATGATTTTGTCTGCTCCTTGCGGGCTTCGCCCTCGACGGTGGTACCCGTCGTGGTACCCGCCTGGTCCTCGACCTGTTTTTTTGCTCCGGCGCCGGTATCCATGCCTTCCTTGAAGTCTTTGACCGCACCACCCAGATCCTGGCCGATGTTGCGCAGTTTCTTGGTACCAAACACCAGCATGACGATGACCAGCACGACCAGCCAATGCCAAATACTCCATGCACCCATCAGAATCTCCTTAAATTATTTGTTGCGCGGCAACATGTGGCCCAGTTGATCGGGCCCGCCGACGATATGTACGTGAAGATGATACACCTCTTGCCGCCCGACCCGCCCCGTGTTGATGATGGTGCGAAAACCGTCGGGCAGACCCTGGCTTTTCGCCAATTCGCCCAGCTTGGCAAACAGCTTGCCCAGCACCGGCGCATGGCTGGCGTCGGTCTCGGCCAATGAAGCGATATGCTGTTTGGGCACCACCATGAAATGCACCGGGGCCATCGGATTGATATCGTGGAAGGCGAACAGATCGTCGTCTTCATAGACTTTCTTGCAGGGAATTTCACCGGCAATAATCTTGCAAAATATACAGTCGTTCATGTCACTTTCCCCGGCTGGCCTTCTCGTCGATCCCGGAAATTCCCTCACGGCGCCGGAACTCGACCATGATGTCATCGACGCCGATGTCGAAATGGGTGAGCAGAACGAGGCTGTGGAACCACAGGTCGCAGGTTTCCCGCACCAGATGCAAGCGATCGCCGTCCTTCGCCGCCATGATGACCTCGGCAGCCTCTTCGGCCACCTTCTTGCACATGGTGTCGGTGCCCTTCGCATACAGGCTGGCCACATAGGAGGAACCGGGCGCCGCGCCCTTGCGTTCGATCAGGGTTTCCTGAATGCGGCGAATGACTTCAAGATCGATCATTTGTATATTTCCTTGGGATCTTTCAGGACCGGCTCGACATCCTGCCAGCAATCTTTTTCAAGTTTGTGGAAAAAACAGCTGCGGCGACCCGTGTGACAGGCAATACCGCCGGTTTGCTCGATCTTGAGCAACACAACATCACTGTCGCAATCGGTGCGAATTTCGAGAACCGTCTGCGTATGCCCGGATTCCTCGCCCTTGTGCCACAGTTTCCTGCGCGATCGTGACCAATAAACCGCATGGCCAAGCTCGGCCGTCTTCTCCAGCGCCTCGCGATTCATCCAGGCGAACATCAGGACTTCACCGGTTTTGGCATCCTGGGCAATCGCCGGGACCAGGCCCTGCTCATCCCATTTCACTTCATTTAGCCACTTTGTCATAAACGTACTTCGATCCCCTGTGCGCGCATAAATTCCTTGGCCTGCCGGACGGTGTATTCGCCGTAATGGAAAATGCTGGCGGCCAGCACGGCATCGGCGCGCCCCTCGGTCACGCCGTCGGCCAGATGCTGCAGGTTGCCGACCCCGCCGCTGGCAATCACCGGAATGGCTACAGCCTCGGCCACCGCCCGCGTCAAACTGAGGTCAAAACCGTTCTTGGTACCATCGCGATCCATGCTGGTCAGCAGGATTTCCCCGGCGCCCAGTTCGGCCACCTTGCGGGCCCAGTCGATGGCATCGAGGTGCGTATTGTTACGCCCGCCATGGGTGAAAACCTCCCATTTGCCGGGACTGGTCTGCTTGGCGTCGATGGCAACGACAATGCACTGGCTGCCAACCTTGGCGGCGGCATCGGCCACCAGCTGCGGATTCTGCACGGCGGCGGTGTTCATGCCAACCTTGTCGGCTCCGGCATTCAGCAGGCGACGGACATCCTCGACCTTGCGTACGCCCCCGCCGACCGTCAAAGGGATGAACACTTCGGAGGCGACTGCCTCGACGATGTGGAGGATGATGTCACGGGCGTCGGAACTGGCCGTGATATCGAGAAAGGTGATCTCGTCGGCACCCTGCTCGTCATAGCGACGCGCGATCTCGACCGGGTCGCCGGCATCGCGCAGGGCGACAAAATTGACACCCTTGACGACCCGTCCGGCATTGACATCGAGGCAGGGAATGATGCGTTTGGCAAGCATATTTGACAGGCAGGGATGTTATTGGCTGCTGGCGCACTTGTCCGCTTCGGCCTGCGCCATGCGGAAATCCAGCTTGCCTTCGTAAATCGCGCGGCCGGTAATGGCGCCCATGATGCCCTCATCGGCAACGGAACACAGCGCCTTGACATCAGCCAGGCTGGCGATGCCGCCGCTGGCGATTACCGGAATCCGCAGTGCCTGCGCCAGCTTCACGGTAGCCTCGATATTCACGCCGGAGAGCATGCCGTCGCGGCCGATATCGGTATAAATAATGCCTTCGACACCATAGTCCTCGAATTTTTTTGCCAGATCGATCACGTCATGGCCCGTCATTTTCGACCAGCCATCGACCGCTACCTTGCCGTCCTTGGCATCCAACCCAACAATGATATGACCGGGGAAGGCGGTACAGGCATCGTGCAGGAAGCCTGGATTCTTGACCGCTGCCGTACCAATGATGATGTAGGTGATGCCGTCGTCGAGACAGCGTTCGATAGTGTCGAGGTCGCGAATCCCGCCACCCAGTTGCACCGGGATTTCCTCGCCGACCTCTTGCAGAATCGCCTTGATCGCCGGCTCGTTCTTTGGCTTGCCGGCAAAGGCCCCGTTCAGGTCGACCAGATGCAGGCGGCGTGCGCCCTGCTCGATCCAGTGGCGGGCCATGGCGCCAGGATTTTCGGAAAACACCGTGGCATCGTCCATCGCACCTTGTTTGAGGCGGACACAATGCCCATCTTTCAAGTCAATCGCGGGAATTATCAGCATGGGAGTCAATATTCGATCGGGATACGAGGTTTCAGAGAAGACAAAATGCCGGCGTTGCCAGGCGTCATGCCGTAACCAAAATCAGGGTTGCCAGCGCATGAAATTACCGAGCAAGCGGAGGCCGGCAGCCGCGCTTTTTTCCGGATGGAACTGGACGGCAAATATGTTAGCGCGTGCCACGGCACTGGTAAAGGAAATGCCGTAGAGCGTCGAACCGGCAATCACGTCGGCAGCGGCCGGTTCGACGTAATAACTATGCACGAAATAGAAGCGCGAGCCGTCGGCAACACCGCTCCAGAGCGGGTGACTGATGGCCTGATGCACTTCATTCCAGCCCATGTGCGGCACCTTGAGGCGCACACCAGCAGAATCATGCATGGCTTCTTCGGGAAAATGTCGCACCTGCCCCGGAAAAACCCCCAAGCCCGCGACATTACCTTCGTCACTGTGCTCGAAGAGCATCTGCAAGCCAATGCAGATGCCCAGGAAGGGCCTGGTTGCCGCCGCAAGGATGACGGCCTGGTCAAGACCGCGCGCCCGGAGTTCGCGCATGCAATCGGGCATTGCGCCCTGCCCGGGCACAATGATCCGGTCGGCGGCAGTCAGTGCGGCAGGGTCGGCGGTGACCACGACCTGGTGATCGGGGGCAACATGCTCGACGGCCTTGGCCACCGAACGCAGATTGCCCATGCCGTAATCGACGATCGCGACAGTTTTCATCTGGAATTCATAAAAGAGTTGTTACGGTGCCGCCAATCCGGTTAGAGACTACCCTTTGTCGAAGGTACGGCATCGCCGATGCGCGGATCGGCCGTAATGGCCATGCGCAGGGCCCGGGCAAACGCCTTGAAGACGGTTTCGGCCTGATGGTGTGCGTTGTCACCCCGCAGATTGTCGATGTGCACGGTGATGCCGGCATGGTTGACGATAGCCTGGAAGAATTCGCGGAACAGATCGACATCGAACTCGCCAATGCGCGCACGGGCGAAGACGACATTGAAAGACAGGCCGGGGCGACCGGAAAGGTCGACCACGACGCGCGACAACGCCTCATCGAGCGGCACATAGGCATGCCCGTAGCGGGTCAGACCCTTCTTGTCGCCCAGGGCCTGGGCCAGCGCCTGACCGAGCGTAATGCCAACATCCTCGACGGTATGATGCGCGTCAATATGCAGGTCGCCACGCGCATCGACTTGCAAGTCGATCAAGCCATGCCGGGCAATCTGATCGAGCATGTGATCGAAGAAACCGATGCCCGTCGCCAGTTGCGACTTGCCGGTACCGGCCAGATCAAGCTTGACGTGAACCTGCGTTTCCAGCGTGGTTCGGTTTACGTCTGCGGTGCGGAGCGGAGTAGCCATCGGAAGTTGGGAGGTTGCGACCAAGTTAGCAAACAAGCCCATGATACCATTTCGTTCCGCTTGCAACCCTTACCGCCAAACCCTTGCCATGAGCCGATTCTGGAGCGCGACTGTCCGCGCCTTGCAGCCCTATGTACCGGGCGAACAACCCAAACTGCCCAATCTCGTCAAGCTCAATACCAACGAGAATCCGTATGGTCCGAGCCCACTTGCCCTGGAAGCTTTGCGTGGTGAGATCAACGATTCTTTGCGACTGTATCCAGACCCGGAAAGTACCCGGCTGCGCGAGGCCATCGCGGCCTTTTTCGGCAATCTCGCACCCAATCAGATCTTCATCGGCAATGGCTCGGACGAGGTGCTGGCGCACGCCTTTCTGGCCCTGCTGAAACATGACTTGCCGATCCTGTTTCCCGATATCACCTACAGTTTCTATCCAGCCTATTGCCGGCTCTATGGCATCGAGCATCAGACCGTCCCGCTTGACGACAACTTCGCCCTGCGGGTGGCCGATTATTCCCGGCCCAACGGCGGCATCATCTTTCCCAATCCGAACGCCCCGACCGGAAGTGCCCTGCCGCGCGCCGACATCGAGGCACTGCTCAAGGCCAATCCGGATGCGGTGGTCATTGTCGACGAGGCCTACATCGACTTCGGCGGTGAATCAGCCATCGCGCTGGTCAATAGCTATCCCAACCTGCTGGTGGTGCAGACCTTCTCCAAGTCGCGTTCGCTCGCCGGACTGCGCGTCGGGTTTGCCGTCGGTCATGCCGATTTGATCGATGCCCTGCAGCGTGTCAAGAACAGTTTCAACTCCTATCCGCTCGACCGTCTGGCCAGCGTCGGCGCCACCGCCGCCATCGAGGATCGCGAATGGTTCGAGCGTACCCGGCAAGCGGTGATCGCCACCCGCACTGCATTGACACGCGACCTGGAATCGCTGGGATTTGAGGTACTGCCTTCGGCGGCCAATTTCGTGTTTGCCCGCCATCCCAAACACGACGCCGAAAAGTCGGCGCTGGCGCTACGGCAGCGCGGCATCATCGTGCGGCACTTCAAGCTGCCGCGCATCGAACAGTTCCTGCGCATCACCGTGGGAACCGACGAACAGTGCGCGGCGCTGGTGGCCGCGTTGCGGGAAATTGTCGATGCTTCAGGCCGCCGCTAGCGGCAGGCCACTTTCCCACATGGTTTTAAGCAGCCAGCAGTTCAGCCTCGATTGGCTTGATGCCGGAAAACTTTTCCGGAGTCTGCCGCACCTCCCACAGATCGACGGCTTCCTGCATGCGCAGCCAACTCTCTGGCGTCGTATTGAGCAGCTTGCCGACGCGCGCCGCCATCTCTGGCGTCATGGCGCGCTTCTCGTGCAGTAGATCAGACACCGAGAGCCGCGACACGCCGAGGCGTTGGGCGAACTCGGTCTGAGTCATTGCGAGCCCGGGCAGCACATCTTCACGCAAGATCGCGCCGGGATGCGTCGGCCGGCGTTTCGGGTCGCGCAGGGTTTTCATCAATGGTAGTCCTCCAGGTCAACTTCGCTTGCGTCTTCGCCTTCAAAGCGAAAGGTGATGCGCCAGTTTCCAGTCACCGTCACGGCGTAGATGTCCTTGCGGGCACCCGTCAAGCGATGGAACTTGTAGCCGGGAATGTTCATGTCTTCAGGCTTCACGGCGGTATCCAGGCGATCGAGTAAACGCTCGATCCTGGCCTCGCTTCTGGCCAGAATACCGCGGTGGTCGCCCTTCCTGAAGAACCGTTCAAGACCCCGGTGTTTGAATGTCAGAATCATGACGTTGTGTAATCAATAGCCATGCATTGTAATCAATGCAGTTACAGTGTCAATAGAACTCACATGGGGGACTCCCGACAACATCGCGACACTATCCGGCTACGTTAAAGTCGGCATTCCACGCTGACTACGGATTTCTTCGCCAAGCAATGCCACGAATCTATCCGCAGCCGGATGCACCTCCCCTGGCCCATGACGAGCGGCAATCCGGGCATTTGGCAAGCCCGGCAAGCCTGCCTCGACCACGACCATCCCCGGAATCAGCAAACTACCCGGCAGTGCGGTGACCCCCAAACCACACCGGACGGCGTGTCGCAAACCGGTTGTACTGCTGCCGCTATAGGTCAGTTGCCAGGCCAGTCCGGCCTTTGCCAGCGCACTGGTCGCCGCGCTGCGGAATGCGCAGTTCTCGCCGAACAGAGCAAGCGGAACCGGTGTCGGCAGGTTGGCCGCATAGGCCTCCCCCGCCATCCAGACCAGAGGTTCCTGCCAAACCGACAATGCCGAAGCGGGAACCAATCTGTCGCAGTGCTTGAACAGGATCAGGTCGAGTTCGCCGCTGTCGAGCCCTTGCCGCAGATTGGCCGATACATCCGATTGCAGGCGCAAGCGCATGCGCGGATAGAGCGCCTGGAAGCGTGACATGGCCGAAGGAAAGACGCTTTCCATCAACTCTTCCGGCAACCCGACGCGCAGTGTGCCCGCCGCCGTATCCTCGGCAACAGCACTGTAGGCCTCATCGTTCAAGCGCAGGATTTGCCGCGCATACGAGATGAATGCGTGGCCCTCGGCAGTCGCTCCGTCGACCCGCCCCTGGACTCTGCGCAGCAGAGTCTGCCCAAGCATTGCCTCCAACCGCTTGATCTGCAGACTGATTGCCGACTGCGTTCTGCCCAACTGCAGGGCCGCTGCCGAAAAGCTCGCCGTATCGGCAATCGCCACCAGGGCGCGGAGTGCTTCCATGTCGAGATTACGTTTTGACATAATTTTTGTTTAGTATTTTGAAAGTGAATATATTAGTTTTGCAAATTTAATACTACCCGTTACAGTGGCCCCGGATCAACCCCTGGAGACAAGCATGCCCTTTATCCACATCACCGTTGGAAAGCCACTGTCAGGCCCAGGCAAGCAGCGTGTCTGCAGGCAGGCAACGCAATTGATTGCCGACCGTCTGGCAAAGCGCCGCGAAGTTACTTCGGTACTTGTCGAGTCCGTCGCCAATAACGGCTGGACCATCAATGGAGAACCGCCCGACGACTCCGCATTGACGCATGTGCATACCGATATCCTCATCACGGCGGGTACCAACAGCAGCGAGGAGAAATCGCAGATGATCGCCGCAATGCATGCAATGCTTGGCAAGGAACTGGGTGTCCTGCCCGAAGCAAGCTATGTGGTGATTCGCGAATTGCCCGCCACAGATTGGGGCTATGCGGGCAGCACCCAGGCCGCACGGCGTCAGGCCGGCGGCGGCTTGTAGCCGGGGCCAGCAGTCATGTCGCATCTCCTGCTCCCACTGCTGTTTGTCACCCTCTATGGCGCCGGCTTTGTCGGCGCCAAACTTGGGCTGCCCCATGCCGAGCCATTGATTTTCCTGGCGCTCCGCTTCTCACTGGCTGCCGTGATTCTCGGCCTGATCGCCTGGTTGCTGGGTTCACCCTGGCCAGGCAATCGCCGCGAGTTCCTGCATATTGCCGGTGCCGGACTGCTGACCATTGGTGTATTTTCGGCTGGCGTGTTCTACAGCATCGCCCTGGGCGTGCCGCCGGCCGTCTCGGCATTGATCATCGCCCTGCACCCGATACTCGTTGCCCTCGGCGCTGGCGTGCTGCTTGGCGAGCGGATGGACGCGCGACAATGGAGCGGCCTTCTTCTGGGGCTAATCGGCGTTTATCTCGTCCTGCGCGCGCGCCTGCTCATCGACCCCGGCTATGTGCAGGCAGCGCTGTTGTCGGTGATCGGCTTGATCGGTTTATCGTCCGGCAATCTCTACCAGAAAGCCCGCTGCATGAAGATGAACGTCTTCTCGGGCGGAGCGATCCAGTGTGCGGTCTGCGCCCTGACAATGTTCATCGGCGCGGCGCTTGTTGAGTCCGGCGAGGTGCGCTGGACAACGGAATTCATCATCGCGCTGTTCTGGATGACCGTGATCGTTTCCGTCGGGGCGGTCAGCATTCTCCATGTGATGATTCGTCGCGGTGAAGTCAGCCGGGTCGCCAGCATTTTCTACCTTGTGCCGGTTTCCGCGGCAATCACTGCATTCGCCTTGTTTGGTCAAACTATCGATGCGTCCGCCGCGGCCGGGATAGGCGTGGCTGCAACCGGAGTTTTCCTTGTTTCGGTCCGGGACCTCCCAATGCTATCCAAGCGTGCTTGACTTCCATGCCGGACGAGCCGGTGTGATCAGCTACATCTCACTTGATACGCAGCTCCGCCGCGCGGGCGTGCGCCGTCAGGCCCTCGCCGTGTGCGAGTGTGGCGGCAATGGGCCCCAGCGTCTGAGCGCCGGCTGCGGAGACCTCGATCAGGCTGGTACGCTTCTGGAAATCGTAGACACCCAGCGGACTGGAGAAACGCGCACTGCGCGAGGTGGGCAACACATGATTCGGGCCGGCGCAATAGTCGCCGAGCGACTCCGAACTATGGTGGCCCATGAAAATCGCGCCGGCGTGACGAATCTTGTCGACCAGCGCGCGTGGATTCTCGACTGACAACTCCAGATGCTCGGGCGCGATGCGATTGGCGATGGTACAGGCCTCGGCCAGATCGGTGACATGGATCAGGGCACCGCGCCCACCGAGCGACGCGGCAATCACTGCGCGGCGCGGCATGGTCGGCAACAGTTTTTCGATGCTGGCCGCCACGCGGTCAAGGTAAGCCGCATCGGGACAGAGCAGGATAGCCTGCGCCAGTTCGTCGTGCTCGGCCTGGGCAAACAGGTCGATGGCGGTCCAGTCCGGGTCGCCTGAGCCATCGGCGATCACCAGCACCTCGGAAGGCCCGGCCACCATATCGATGCCGACCGTGCCGAAAACCCGGCGCTTGGCGCTGGCAACATAGGCATTGCCCGGACCGACGATCTTGTCGACCTGGGGAATGGTCTGGGTGCCATAGGCCAGCGCCGCCACCGCCTGGGCACCGCCGATGGTGAACACCCGGTCAACGCCGGCGAGGTGCGCAGCCGCCAGCACCAGCGCATTTTTCACGCCCCCCGGCGTGGGCACCACCATGATGAGTTCCTTGACCCCCGCCACCTTGGCCGGGATGGCGTTCATCAGCACCGAGCTGGGGTAGGCGGCCTTGCCGCCCGGCACATACAGCCCGACGCGATCAAGCGCGGTGACCTTCTGCCCCAGGCGCGTGCCGTCGGCTTCGGTGTACTCCCACGACTCGATTTTTTGCCGCTCATGGTAAATGCGGATGCGCTCGGCAGCCTGCCGCAGGGCCGCGCGCTGTTCGTGCGGCAGATTGGCATGGGCGCTAGCAAGTTCTGCCAGCGGCAGTTCGAGTTCTGCCATGGTTGTGACAGTGAGCCTGTCGAAACGCTGCGTGTATTCGAGTACGGCAGCATCGCCCAGACGGCGCACATTCGCCAGCACTTCGGCAACGGTGCGTTCGATGGCTTCATCCGTCGAATTATCGAAGGCAAGCAAGGCGTCGAGCGTCGACAGGAATTCTGGTTCGCGGGAAGACAGGCGACGGACGGTCAGACTCATTGGCTAGCGCTCACTGAATGGCTGTTTCTATGGCGTCGATGACGGGCTGCAAGGTGCCCCGTTTCATTTTCAAACTGGCCTGATTGACGATCAGGCGCGAGGAAATCGGCATGATGTCCTCGACCTCGACGAGATTATTGGCGCGCAAGGTGCCGCCGCTGGAAACCAGGTCGACGATGGCATCGGCCAGGCCGGCCAGCGGCGCCAGTTCCATCGAGCCGTAAAGCTTGATCAGATCGACATGCACGCCCTTGGCGGCAAAGTGCTCGCGGGCGGTGTTGATGTATTTGGTGGCGACGCGCAGGCGGGCGCCGCGGCGCACCGCGGCGGCGTAATCGAAGCCGGCGGGCGTGGCCACGCACATGCGGCATTGGGCAATTTTCAGGTCGAGCGGCTGATAGAGGCCGGTGCCGCCATGCTCGATCAGCACGTCCTTGCCGGCGATGCCGAGATCGGCGGCGCCATATTGCACATAGGTCGGCACGTCGGAGGCGCGCACGATGACGACGCGCACATCGGGGCGGCTGGTGCCGATGATGAGCTTGCGCGAATCTTCGGGATTTTCAAGGGGCACGATACCTGCAGCAGCCAGCAGCGGCAGGGTTTCCTCGAAGATACGGCCCTTCGATAGAGCGATGGTAATCATGCTTTCATTTTACCCGCCGCACACGCGCACCGAGAGCCGCGAGCTTGGTTTCCATCTGTTCGTAACCGCGATCAAGGTGGTAGATGCGATCGACGATGGTCTCGCCCTGCGCAGCCAGGCCGGCAATCACCAGACTGGCCGAGGCGCGCAAATCGGTGGCCATCACGGTCGCGCCATCGAGTTTCCCCACGCCCGTGACAAAAGCCGTGTTGCCATCGATCTTGATGTCGGCACCCAGCCGGATCAATTCCACCGCATGCATGAAGCGGTTCTCGAAAATCGTCTCGCGCATGATGGCCGTGCCGTCGGCGACCGTGTTGATGGCCATGAACTGCGCCTGCATGTCGGTGGGGAAAGCTGGGTAGGGTGCGGTGCGGATGCTCACCGCTTTCAGGCGGGGCGGAGCTTTCAGGTTGATGGTGGCGCGTTCCAGGCTGATCTCGCAACCAGCATCCATCAGCTTGTCGATCACCACGTCGAGATAGCTGCTTGAGGTGTTGGTGAGCCGGACCGCGCCGCCGGTGGCGGCCGCGGCACACAGATAGGTGCCGGTCTCGATGCGGTCGGGCATGATGCGGTGCGTCGTGCCGGAAAGACGATCGACGCCCTGAATGCGGATGACGTCGGTGCCCGCGCCGGAAATGCGCGCGCCCATGGCGATCAGGCAGTTGGCCAGATCCACCACTTCAGGCTCGCGCGCGGCGTTTTCGATCACCGATTCGCCGTCGGCCAGGCAAGCCGCCATCATCAGGTTTTCGGTGCCGGTCACCGTCACCATGTCGGTGAACAGGCGTGCGCCTTTCAGTTTGCCGCCAGCTGCCGTGGTGCGTGCGTGGACGTAGCCCTGCTCGACCGTGATCTCCGCGCCCATCGCCTGCAGACCGCGAATATGCTGGTCAACCGGTCGCGCGCCGATGGCGCAACCGCCGGGCAAGGACACACGCGCCTCGCCACAGCGCGCCGCCAGCGGCCCCAGCACCAGCACCGCAGCCCGCATCGTTTTGACCAGGTCATAGGGTGCAACCGGATTATCGAGTCCGGAGGCGTCCAGGGTAACCGACGCCGTCCCCGACATGGCGGCAGGAGCGGCTGACGCCGTCCCGCCAGCGCCGACTTTCTCGCGACTGACTTTGACCCCCATCTGCACCAGCAACTTCAACATCGTGTCGATGTCGTGCAGGTCCGGCACATTGGTCAGCGTCAAGGGCTCGCGGGTCAGCAGCGCCGCGCAGAGCAGCGGCAAGGCGGCATTCTTGGCGCCCGATATGGCGATCTCGCCCGCAAGCGGGATGCCACCTTCTATCAGCAACTTATCCACGGGATGCGGCTTCCTCTGGTGTCAGGCATTGCATCGACAGCGCGTGCAGCACCTCGGATTCGAAATGCTCCTTCAGCACGGCGTTGACGCGCTGCTGACGCTGGACGCGACTCAATCCGGCAAAGAGCGGACTGACAATCAGCGCTTCGAAGTGCCGGCCATCGCCATTAACGGCAAGCTGGCTGCACTCAAGTCCAGCGGCAATCCAGTCCTCGATTTGTTTGGGGGTAAGCATTTATCAACTCCTTAATTTATATCCACTTTTCAACATCGCCAGGGTCAGCCCGGCGAGTACGGCAAAACTTGCGCCTGTCACCAGCACACTCAGCCAGGGTGACACATCCGAAATGCCGAAAAAGCCGTAGCGAAAACCGTCGATCATATAGAACACCGGATTCCAGTGCGAGAGCGATTGCCAAAAAGGCGGCAATGAATGGATTGAATAGAACACGCCCGACAGGAAGGTGAGCGGAACAATGATGAAATTCTGGAACGCCGCCAGCTGGTCGTACTTGTCTGCCCAGACGCCGGCAATGATACCCAGTGTGCCCAGGATTGCACCGCCCAGCACGGCAAAGACAACGATCCACAGTGGCGCGACAAGCAGCGGGGTATCCCAGAACAAGGTCACCGCCAGTACACCAAGCCCGACGACCAGGCCGCGCAACACCGCCGCCAGGACATAGGCCAGCCAGAATTCTGCGTAGGAGATCGGCGACAGCAGCACAAAAACAATGTTGCCCGTTACCTTTGATTGAATCAACGAGGACGAGCTATTGGCGAAGGCATTTTGCAAGATTGACATCATGACCAGCCCCGGCACCAGAAAGGCAGCATAACTGATCGAATCATAGACCTGCACATGATCTTCGAGGACATGGGAAAAGATCAGCAGATACAGAAGCGCGGTCAATACCGGTGCGGCGATGGTCTGGAAGCTGACTTTCCAGAAACGCAGCACTTCCTTGTAGAGCAACGTACGAAAACCCGTCATTCTGCGTCCCGCTGCATCACGGCAAGAAAAGCCTCTTCGAGTTCCGGCTGGCCGATGTTGATCTCGCTGATGGGGCACCGCGCTTCACGCAGTTGCGCCAGCATGACCTCGACCTCGGCAAAATCAGCGAAGGACAACACCCAGCAGCCGGCATCTTCGACGGCGCGCGCGCGCAACGCTGGCGGCAGTTCGCCGCCCACCGCCAGCCGCAGACGCAAGCGATGCACGGCGAATTGCCGCAGCAGATTTGCCGTGGTATCGAGCGCGACGATCCGCCCCTGTTTCAGCATGGCGATGCGCCCGCAGTAGCTTTCGGCCTCCTCAAGGTAGTGGGTAGTCAGCACGATGGTGTGGCCCTCCCCGTTCAGTCGGCGGATGAAGCGCCATAAAGTTTGCCGCAACTCGACATCCACACCCGCCGTCGGCTCATCGAGCACAATCACCGGCGGCCGATGCACCAAAGCCTGCGCCACCAACACGCGGCGCTTCATGCCGCCAGACAGTGTGCGCATGCTGGCTGCGGCCTTGTCGCCCAGATCGAGTGACTCGATAACCTCGTCGATCCACGCCGCGTTATTGCGGATGCCGTAATAACCCGACTGCATCCGCAAGGTTTCGCGCACGGTAAAAAACGGATCGAATACCAGCTCCTGCGGCACCACGCCCAACTGGCGACGCGCCGACCGGTAAGCAGACTGCACATCATGGCCCATTACAGCCAGGGAACCCGAATCGACGCGAATCAATCCGGCCAGCGCGGAAATCAGTGTGGTTTTGCCAGCCCCATTCGGGCCCAGCAGTCCGAAAAACTCGCCCTGGGCAATTTCAAGATCGATGCCGGCCAGTGCCAGCGTCGCGCCAAAGTGCTTGGTGACGGAATTGATGCGGATGGCAGGATGCATGGCGGACGCGCGCGGCGGCCACCCAATACCCGGATTCAAGACAGCGGCAGCAACTCGGTGGCACCGTAGACCTCGGCAAGACTGACCAGACTGCCGGGCGGATTGGCGACCCGCAGCGCCTTCCCCTGTGCGCTGGCGGCACGCTGCCAGCCAAACAGCACGGCCAGGCCGGAGGAGTCGACATCGGCTACCGCCGCCAGGTCAATTACTGTCTCCGTGCCAGTTGCAGCTTCGCCAATCGCCGCTGTTCCATCCGCCAGCAATCCGCTTGCGGTTTCCAGCGTCATGCTTCCCGAGACGGCCAAGCGGCCCTCGGCACGCTGTATCTGCGCGCTCATTTCGCCTTGCTGGAGGTATCGGCAGCCTTGTTCTTTTCCTGCAAGGTACGAATCAGACCATCAATGCCGCCGGCGCGAATTTCCTGGGCGAAGGTGCTGCGATAGTTGGTCACCAGGCTGATGCCACCCACCTCGATGTCGTAGACCTTCCAGGACTTTCCATTTCTCTCAAGATAGTAATCAAGCTGGGCGGGTTTGCCGCCGGTCTGCTTGATTTCAGTACGGACCCTGACGTCGGTGTCTGTTGCCGCCATCTTGAATGGCTTGAAGGATATTTCCTGATCGCGGAACTCGGTGAGAGCCTTGGAATAGGTGCGGACCAGCAGATCGCGAAACTCGCCGGACAGAACCACAAGCTGCTCAGGGGTCACCTGACGCCCTTCACGCCCCAGCGACAACAGGGTCATGCGCTGAAAATTGAAATGCGGAAGAACCTTGGCTTCCACCAGTTCCAGCGTTTTCCTGGTGTTGCCGGCCTGAATATCCTTGTCCTTGCGAACGATTTCCAACACCTCGTTCGTCACATTTTTGACCAACGCATCGGGGGCCACATCGGCAGCCACGCCAGTCGCTGCCGCACCAGTCGCAAACAAACACGCCGCCAGCAGGCCAATCAAATACTTCATTTTGTCTCTTTCGTAAGCAGATTTCAGAACATCAGTCGAGCGCTTCACGTGGCGCATTACCGTCATATACCAAACTGCGGCGACGCTGCAGATAACCGTCGCGAACATAGGAATATTTGTCCAGGGCGGCCTCTTCGATCACCTTGTCGGCAGGCAGCAGATCCGCGCGCGTATCAACCAGACGCAACGCCAGCAGGACATTGCGGGTCGGCACATGGCCGAGATTGGCGACCGGGTCAACGGTTACGTCGAGCAAGAAACCGGCGGTGTCGCGTACCGTGCGCGGACCGACAATTGGCAGTACCACATAGGCGCCATTGCCGACGCCCCAGCGGCCGAAGGTCTGGCCGAAATCTTCCTCGTGTTTTTCCAGCCCGGCCGGGGTGGCCACATCAAACAGGCCGAGAATACCAACCGTGCTGTTAATCAGGACACGCCCGAGATCGCTCACCGCCTGATCGGGTTTGCCCTGCAGCAGATTATTCACGCCGATGAACAGGTCCGCGATGTTGCCAAAGAAATTCGTCACGCCGGTACGCACCGGCGCGGGCAGCACGTAATCATAGCCTTGGGCGACCGGCTTGATCACCGCCGTATCAACCGCCTCGTTGAAGCCATACATGGCGCGGTTGAAGCCTTCGATGGGATCTTTGGGATTGCCCGAGGTAGCGCAGCCGCCAAGCATGCCGGCCAGCGCAATCACGAGCATCGCGGATCGGAGACGCTTCGGGGTTTGTGTCTGCTTCATGTCATTAGCCATTTATCACTTGCCTTCGTCTCCAGATGCCTTGTCGAACATGAACTGGCTGATCAGCTTTTCCAGTACCACGGCAGATTGAGTCTTCTTCAATGTATCACCCGCCTTGAGCATATCAGGATCGCCACCGACTTCGAAACCAACATACTGCTCGCCCAATAAACCAGAAGTATTGATGGTGGCAAAAGTATCGCGCGGGAACTGATAACGCTTGTCAACATTCAACGACACCAGCGCCATATAGCTCTCTGCATCGAAACGAATCTCGCCGACCCTTCCCACCACGACACCGGCGCTTTTCACCGGCGCACGCACCTTCAGGCCACCGATGTTATCAAAGCGCGCCTGCAGGGCATACGTTTCGCCGACATCCGTCGAGCTCAGATTGCCCACCTTGAGTCCTAAAAACAACAGCGCGGCCAGGCCCAGCGCAACAAACAAGCCCACCCAGAGATCAATTGCGGCACGATTCATCAGATTCCCCTGAACATGAATGCGGTCAAGACAAAGTCGGCGGCCAAGATCGCCAACGAAGAAGTCACCACGGTACGCGTCGTGGCGCGCGACACGCCCTCGGCGGTCGGATCGGCGTCATAGCCCTCGAAAACCGCGATCCAGGACACCAGCACGCCAAACACAAAGCTTTTGATCACGCCATTCATGATGTCCTCGCGGAAATCGACGGCGGCCTGCATCTGCGACCAGAACGCGCCCTCATCCACGCCGATCAACTGCACGCCCACCAGGTAGCCGCCCAGCACGCCCATCGCCGAAAACAGCGCCGCCAGGATCGGCATGGAAATCACGCCGGCCCAGAAGCGGGGTGCAACGACGCGCGCGATCGGGCTGACAGCCATCATTTCCATGGCCGAAAGTTGTTCGGTGGCCTTCATCAGGCCAATCTCGGCGGTAATGGCCGAGCCGGCCCGGCTGGCAAACAGCAGCGCCGCGACCACCGGCCCGAGTTCGCGCACCAGCGAGAGTGCCACCAGAACGCCCAGCGCCTCGGAAGAGCCATAGCGTTGCAGGGTATCGTAGCCCTGCAAACCCAGCACCATGCCGACGAACATTCCGGACACCAGAATGATGATCAGGCTCAAAACGCCGGTGAAGTAAATCTCGCGGATCGTCAGATGGAAGCGCCGCAAGGCAGTGCCGGAATACAGCACCGTCATCAACAGGAACCGGCTGGCAAAACCCAGCCGCCACAGGCGCTCGGTGACCTGATGCCCGAGTTGCCGCAATAATTTTTGTGCGGTGTTCATGACCACCACCGCCGCGGCTTGCTGGGCTGCTCCATCATTTCCTCACCATAGGGACGCGCCGGATATTGGAAAGGCACCGGACCATCGGCCTCGCCCCAGACAAATTGATGCACATAAGGGGCCTGCGATTCCTTGATTTCCTCCGCCGTACCTTCGGCGACGATCTTGCCCTCGGACACGAAGTAAATGTAATCGACGATCTTCAGCGATTCATGCACGTCGTGCGTGACCACGATGGAACTGGCGCCCAGCGCATCATTGAGCGTGCGGATCAATTCGCCAATGATGGACAGTGAAATCGGGTCGAGGCCGGCAAACGGCTCGTCATACATGATCAGCATCGGGTCGAGCGCGATCGCCCGCGCCAGCGCCACGCGGCGCGCCATGCCGCCCGAAAGCTCGGCGGGCATCAGTTTGTGTGCGCCGCGCAAGCCGACGGCATGGAGTTTCATCAACACCAGATCATGGATCAATTCTTCGGGCAGATTGGTGTGTTCGCGCATCTGGAAGGCAACATTGTCGAACACCGACATGTCGGTAAACAGGGCGCCGAACTGGAACAACATACCCATGCGCCGACGCATCAGGTACAGGCCGTCATCATCGCACTCATGCACGACCTGCCCGGCCACCCGCACCTCCCCCGAGGTCGGCCGCAACTGGCCGCCAATCAGGCGCAAGGTCGTGGTCTTACCGCAACCGCTCGGCCCCATGATGGCCACTACCTTGCCACGCGGAATCGTGATGTTGATTCCGGACAGGATCGAGCGGCTGTCGTAGGCAAAGTTGAGATCGCTAATCTGGACCAGGGGATCGGCGGACACTGAAGTGGCTATCAAAGACGGCATGGCAGGCGGAAATCGGTCGCCGATTATACCCAAGCCGGCTGTTGATGCGATTTGCGGAGCATAATTTGCGGGCAAAAGCCCCGCCTTCACCCACTGTTTGGCCCGCAAGCATCGGTTAATATCTTGCGCCATGAGTGACCCTAGCCCTGCCGCGGACAAGCCGGCCCTCCTCCTGGTCGATGACGATCCGTTGATCGCCGACACACTCGGGTATTACCTTGGGGTGGATTTTCAGGTTTTTACCGCGGGCAGTCGCTCCAAAGCAATCGAGTGGTTGCAAAGCCGGGACGTTCCACCACAGTTGGCGCTGGTTGATCTCGGCCTGCCACCTACGCCGCATCGGCCAGAAGAAGGCTTTGCGCTCATCAGCGAACTCCTGACACGGGCGCCGGCAATCCGGATCGTCGTCTTGTCAGGGCAGAATGACGCGACCAATGCCCGCCATGCACGCACGCTGGGCGCGGTCGACTTCATCGCCAAACCGGCAGCGCCAGAGCGTTTGCGGGAACTGTTGTTACGTCTCCTCAACATCGAACGGAAGCAAGCCACGCCCACCGATTCGTTAATGGTGGGCGAAAGCCTGGCACTGCAAAAGTTGCGCACCCAACTCAGGCAATATGCCGACTCGCCCTTCCCGGTATTGATCGAGGGCGAATCCGGCAGTGGCAAGGAACTGGCCGCCGCCGCCCTGCATGGCCTGTCGGCACGCAAGGCACAACCCTACCTTGTCCTGAATTGTGCAGCAATCGCACCCACCCTGATTGAACCAGCCCTGTTCGGCCATGCCAAGGGCGCATTCACCGGCGCAACAGGCATGCGTGCCGGCTATTTCGAAGAGGCCGGAGACGGCACCTTGTTGCTCGATGAAATCGGCGAGTTGCCCTTCGAACTGCAATCCAAGCTGCTGCGCGTCATCGAGAATGGCGAATACCAGCGCGTCGGCGACACCCAGTCACGCCTGTCGCGCGCGCGCGTCATTGCCGCAACCAATCGCGACCTCAAACAGGAGGTGCGCGCCGGCCGATTCCGGGCCGACCTTTATCACCGGCTGTCAGTATTCACGATCAGCGTGCCGCCACTACGCGACCTGGGCGAAGATCGGCTGCGCCTACTCGATTACTTCCGTCAGCAGCTAGCCGCACAACTCAACCAGCCAAGTTTTTCACTTTCCCCGGAAGCTGAAATTCTCTGGCTGGCCTATGGATTTCCCGGCAATGTGCGCGAACTCCGCAATATCGTCATACGGCTTGCCACCCAATACGCGGGGCAAACCGTACCGGTTGCCGTCCTGGGCGAAGAGTTCGATCCAGCCGAACCCGTCGCCCGGTCTGTTTCTGACAATCGGTTAACGCCGTTGTCAGGTTTGCCGGCTGTCAATCGCGAGACTCTGATCGAAAATGCCAGTAGTCAATTGGCCAGGGGCGCGGGATTCGACCTCAACGCCAACCTGCTGCGCTGGGAAGACGCTTATATTGAAGCTGCGCGCCGGCTGGCAAATGGCAACATCAGCCAGGCTGCCCGCTTGCTGGGCATCAATCGCACGACCCTTTACAACCGCCTGGACACTCTCGCCCGCGAGCGCGTGAACGGTGCGCTGTCCAACTGGCCCGCCGATGATCCAATGAGGTAACGCCCCTATGTACCTGGAACATTACGGCCTCAGCGAAGCCCCTTTCCGCATCACGCCGCACACGGATTTCTTCTTCACCGGCGCGAACCGCGGCGCCACGCTCGAGGCCCTGCTCTACGCCATCATCCATGATGAGGGCATTGTCAAGGTCAGCGGTGAAGTCGGCAGCGGCAAGACCATGCTGTGTCGGGTGCTGCTGGAACGCCTGCCAGAGAATGTAGTCACCATCTACCTCGCCAATCCGTCCCTCTCGCGCGAAGATATTCTCTTCACGCTGGCCGATGAACTGGATATTGCCGTTCCTGAACACAGCCGCGCCAGCACCGTCATGCGTGCCTTGCAGGATCAGCTGGTCAGCCTCTATGCCGCGGGCAAGCAGGTCGTCGTCCTGATCGACGAAGCGCATGCCATGCCGAATGAAACGCTGGAAGAAATCCGCCTGCTGTCGAATCTTGAGTCAAACCGGCACAAATTGCTGCAACTGGTCCTGTTCGGGCAGCCCGAGATCAACGCAGCCCTGGCACGTTCCGACATGCGCCAGTTGCGTGAGCGCATCACCCATAATTTCGGCCTCGAACCGCTGGTGCGCGATGACATCGCCCAGTATCTGGATTTTCGCATGCGCGCCGGAGGCTACCGGGGCCCCAACATCTTCGCCCCGGCCGCCATCAAACTGATCACCGAGGCTTCGCAGGGACTGACCCGTCGCATCAACATTCTCGCCGACAAGGCCTTACTGGCGGCTTTTGCGGCAGGAGGGCACCAGGTCGGTGCAAAAGAAGTCAGGGCAGCGATTCGGGATTCGGAATTTGCCACTCTCCATACAAAAGGGCCCGGACTGCGCCCATTGCACGCGCTCTTCTGGGCGGGCGGCGGAGCAATGGTGATGCTGGCAATAGTCGGTGCCTGGCGCCTGGCTGAACCGCCCGCGGCAACCCCCACCCCGGCAAGCTTGCCTCCGCTGACACAGTCCGCTACTGCCACTACCAGCGAGGTCATTCAGCAGCAACAGACAATCCAGTTGGACATGCCCCTCGCGCAGCCCCCCCTGCAGCCAGTCTCACGCCAACCCGCGGAAACATCGCCCACTGCGCGCAACACTCCCAAAACGGAAAACCCCTCGCCGCCGTCTGTGTCTCCACCGGGCACGCTTCCGCCCCGGCTGGAAAAGTCCCTGGCGGAAAGCCAGCCATGGCTCGATTCAGCTCCACAACACAAGTGGTTTCTGCAGTTGCTCACAACCGTGGCCATTCATCCCGAATTGGTGGAGGCCTTTCTTGTCAGGGCGCATAACGCCGGGGCGGACATGGACAAGCTACGGGTATTCCACTCCAGCCTGAGCGGTACCGCCCGCTACGGGGTAATCTACGGCGATTATGCGACACGCTTGGATGCCGTAAATGAACTGAAGAACCTCCCCCCGGCACTCAGGTCGCATAACCCCTACGCCAGGCAGGTTATACAACTGAGGTAAGCCAACAAACAACAGTTTCGGTCGAAAGCCAAGCTTATGCATTTCAATCAATTGCATTCGAATTCTCGCGTGTTATGCTCAATGCAATCGTCAATCTTGCTGGTTGCCAAACACTCATGAACAGACTGCCCCTCATTCCTGCACTGGTGTTGTTCGTCTCCGCTTGCAGCAATGCGCCGATCCAGCAGCCGGGCAGCGGCCATTTAAGTGCCGAAAAAGTCGGCGCTGGCGATACGGCGTCCATTCCGGCGCCGGTCCAGCAAATCCTGGCACTGCCCAAACCCAAAGCAACTCCCAAGGTCGAGACCTACAGCGTTGTCGTCAACAACGTCCGCGTGCAGGAATTACTCTTTGCCCTCGCCCGCGATGCCAAGCTCAACGTCGACATCCACCCTGGCATCGAAGGGGTGGTGACCTTGAATGCCATCGACCAGACGCTGCAACAACTGCTGACCCGCATCACCAAGCAGGTCGATGTGCGCTGGGAACTCGACGGGCCCAATCTGGCCGTCATGCCGGATTCGCCATTCCTGAGAAACTACCGGGTCGATTACGTCAATATGTCGCGTGAAGTATCCGGCACCGTGGCGATCAACACCCAGATTGCTTCAGCCAGTCCGGCTGCGACGACCGGCGGTGGCACGGCGGGCGGCGGCAATAATTCTTCAACCACCGTGACCAGCAAAGCCAAGAACAACTTCTGGGAGTCGCTCGAAAAGAACCTCAAGGACATCCTGCGTGAAACAGACAAAATCCTGCCCGAAGGCTCCAGCGAAACCGTTGTGGAGCGACAGGATGAACAAGCCACGACCGGCACGGGCGCGCCCCAGCCAGTGACAACGGGGCGCGGCGTCAATGCAGCACAGAATCTGGCTGCCAGCCCCAACCCGGCGGCTTTTCAGCAAAGCGGCACGACGGTCACCCGGCGCACCACCTTCCGCGAGGCCGCCTCGGTCATCGTCAATCCGGAGGCCGGCGTCATCGTCGTGCGCGCCACCGCACGACAGCATGAGAAAGTACAGGGGTTCCTTGATCAGGTGCTCACAAACTCGCGGCGGCAAGTAATGATCGAAGCGACCATTGCAGAAGTACGACTTACCGACCAATACGAGCAAGGCATCAACTGGCAACGGTTACGCACCGGCAGCGCGGGATTCTCCATGACGCAGTCGCCATCCGGTCCTGTATTTTCGGCAACTGGCGGCGCCGATACCAGCAAGTCGTTCCTGCTCAACTACGTTGCTCCCGGCCTCAATATTGCAGGCACCCTGAAATTGCTGGAGACCTTCGGTAACGTCAAGGTATTGTCCAGCCCGAAGATCAGCGTGCTCAACAACCAGACCGCCATGCTCAAGGTGGTGGAGAATATTGTCTATTTCACCGTCAAGGCCGACACCACGACCACCGCCAGCGGTCCGACGCAGACTACAGTGACAACCACACCAAATTCAGTTTCTGTCGGGCTGGTAATGAGCGTGACGCCACAGATCAGCGATACCAACATTATCCTGCTCAACGTACGCCCAACAATTTCGAGCCTGAAAGGCCCTGGGAAACGAGATCCCAACCCGAGCATTCCGTCAGACATACAGAATATCGTGCCGGAAATCCAGACACGTGAAATGGAATCCATGCTGCGCCTCACCGATGGAGAAATCGCTGTCATGGGGGGGTTGATGGAAGATCGGATCGACAACACCACAGATGCCGTCCCGTTCCTGTCGAAAGTACCTGGTATCGGCAACTTCTTCACCCAGCGGAAGGACGTTGGCACCAAAACCGAATTGGTGATCTTCCTCAAGCCCACGGTCATCCGGGATCCGAGTGTCGCCGGCGACTATCGGGGTTTTGCCGGCCAGTTGCCAAACAAGGATTTTTTCGCCAACAATCCCGGTCCGCAGCCCCCTTACATCGAAATCGACAGGGAGCAAGCGCGGTGAGTCTGCTGATGGATGCGCTCCGCAAAGCGGAGCAGCAGAAGCGAGACAGCGCGGCACAAGAGCATCAGCCCGGGCAGAGCGCAGCTTCGGCAAAGCTGGCACTTGAGCCGCTGGCCACGCAAGCCGATTCGGCTCCGGCCAGTTCCATGCCGCCAGAGGGGGCAAGCAAGGCAGGCTCAACCCGCCTGCCCGAGTTGCCGACCCGGCTTGAGGATCTCGATGCGCAGTTCGTCAGCCCTGACCGCAGGGTAAAGCAGGCAGCGCGGCCGACTACCGCGGCACCCAAGGCAGAGCCCGCCGCTTCACAGGAAAGTAAAGCAAGCACGGCTGCTGCATCGCGCGCGGCAGCGCGGTCGCTCTTCGCGGCCAAGCATCCCGCGCAAAAAGACAGTCGCAACTTTGCCATTGCCGTCGGCTTGCTCACTTTGGTGGCCACTGTGGGCATCGGTGGTTATTTCTGGTGGCAGATGCAGCCACCGGCAGGAGGCCTCGCCACCAGCGGCATGGCGGCCCTGCCCTCAGCTGCTCCGACCCCCTCCATCACGGCAGCTGCGCCGGCCGTAACGGCTGGCGCTTCCGGACAGTCCGCAGCCACCACCACCCCGGACAGTGCGGACCACCCCGCAACTACAGCGTCCGCCAGCGGCAAGTCTGGCGACCCGGATGGGCTGACACCCCCCAGGCGCGAAACTCGCAGGGCAATGTCGGCATCAGTCGCGACGCCACCCGGCGTCGCCCGACCCGCCGATTCAATCCGTGTCAGCGCAGCCCCCCAGAAGCTCAATCCGTCATTGGAGCAGGCCTTCCTGGCTTTCAACCGTGGCGAGATGAATCTGGCACAGGCTGCGTGGCAACGGGTGCTCGAGTCCGATCCAAAGAATTCGGATGCCTTATACGGTCTGGCCGCGATCGCCCTGCAACACCAACAACCGAACCTGGCTGCCGATTATTATCTGAGGGCGCTTGAAGCCAACCCCAAGGATGCGCTGGCACTGTCCGGGCTGACCAGCCTCAAGGGCAATGCCGATCCGCAGCAGACCGAGAGCCGGCTCAAGACCCTGCTGGCGGAACAGCCGGATTCACCTTACCTTAACTTCGCCCTCGGCAACCTTTACGCACGGAATACGCGCTGGGCTGACGCTCAACAGGCCTACTTCAGGGCCCATGTTGCCGACCCGCGAAATCCCGATTACCTGTTCAACCTTGCTGTGAGCCTCGATCAGTTGCGTCAATCGCGCCTGGCCATCCAGTATTACAATCAGGCGCTGGGTGCTGTAACGCTGCAGCCGGTCGGCTTTGATCCCGCCCAGGTTGCGGCGCGACTGAAAATCCTCCAGGCGGGCCAGTAAGCTTGTCGCTTGGCACGGATGCAGGCTAAGGTTTTTGTCGGTAGCGCCACGGAAATAATGAGCGGTAGGGAAAAAGTAGCCCAGTGATGAGCACCAATACTAATCGTCAACCCATCGGCCAGGTTCTGATCGCGCAGGGCGTCATCAGCGAAGATCAGTTGCGCATTGCGCTCCTGGAGCAGATGAAGTGCAACCAGCCGGTCGGCAAACTGCTGGTGAGTCTGGGCTTCGTCTCCGAGGCAACCTTGCGCGATGCGCTCGGCGTGTCGCTGGGACAAAAATCCATCGACCTCTCCCGCGCCACGGTCGACCCCGTGGCGCTGCGCCTGGTGCCACGCGACATCGCCAAGCGCCACCGCCTGCTGCCGCTTGACTATTCCCCGGAACGGCGGCAGCTGACCATTGCCATCGCCGACCCCAACGATCTGGTCGCGATAGATCAGATGCGTGCGCTGATCTCCTCCGACCTGCAGGTCGAAACCGTGCTGGCCGGAGAATCGGAAATCGCCCGCAGCATCGACCAGCATTACGGCCATGAATTGTCGATCGACGGCATTCTGAACGAGATCGAGACCGGCGAAATCGACTTTCACAGTCTGTCCGTCACTTCCGACGAATATAGCCAGCCGGTGGTACGCCTGGTCGACGCCTTGCTCACCGACGCCGTCAAGCGCGACGCCTCCGACATCCACTTCGAACCGGAAGCGAGCTTCTTGCGCATCCGCTACCGCATCGACGGCATCCTGCGACAGATCCGCGCCCTGCACAAGTCTTACTGGGCGGCCATGGCGGTCCGGCTCAAGGTGATCAGCGGCATGAACATCGCGGAAACCCGTGCCCCGCAGGATGGCCGCATCTCGATGAACATCAGCGGCCGCGCGGTCGACTTCCGGTGTTCGGCACAACCGACCATCCATGGCGAAAATCTGGTGCTGCGCATTCTCGACCGGCAAAAGGGCATCGTCCCGCTTGACAAGATCGGCCTGGACGAGGTGCAACAGGAGCAGTTGCGGCGCATGATGGCGCGCCCCGAAGGCATCATTCTCGTCACCGGTCCCACCGGCAGCGGCAAGACCACCACGCTCTACTCGATGTTGAGCCAGATCAACGACGAGAGCATCAACATCATGACCCTGGAGGATCCGGTCGAATATCCGATGCCGATGATCCGCCAGACCTCGGTTTCCGAAACAACCAAGCTCGACTTCGCCGACGGCATCCGCTCGATGATGCGCCAGGATCCGGACGTCATTCTCGTTGGCGAGATTCGCGATGCCGACACCGCCGAGATGGCTTTCCGCGCGGCCATGACCGGTCACCAGGTATTTTCCACGCTGCACACCAACTCGGCGTTGGGTGCCATTCCCCGCCTGCTCGACATCGGCGTATTGCCTGACATCATGTCCGGCAACATCATCGGCATCATTGCGCAGCGGCTGGTGCGCAAGCTTTGTCCGCACTGCCGCAAACCCTACCCGGCAGGCAAGGAGGAATTGCGCATGATCGGCACCGAGCGCTTTCGCCAGATGCCGATTTTCTATCGGCCCTCGGGTTGCGAGTTGTGCGAGTATCAGGGCTACAAGGGGCGCCTCGCCATCATGGAAATTCTGCGGCTCGACGGTGACATCGACGAACTGATCGTGCGCCGCGCCACCAGCCGCGAGATACGCAACGTCGCCGTCGCCAAGGGATTCCGCCCTTTGGCCGAAGATGGCTTGCGGCGCGTCATCGAGGGCGCCACCTCGCTCGAAGAGGTTGCCCGGGTCGTTGACCTGACGGAGCGCATGTAATGCCCCCCCACGCTCGTCCCACAGGGATTTCCTTCGGTCACAAACCCGGCTCGCTGCCCCCCACAGGGGGGTGTATGCCTCCTTGGGGCGGCCCGGCGGAGGCATAGCCGTGTCCCTCTACGCCTATAAAGCGATGGACGCCCAGGGCCGGCTGGTCTTTGGGCGCATGGACGCGATCAACCCGGTCGATCTCGAAATGCGCCTGAAGCGCATGGAGCTGGACTTCATCAACGGCGGTCCGGTCAAGCAGCATGGCTGGGGCGGCATGAAGATCGACCGCCGCGAATTGATCACCTTCTGCTTCCACCTCGAACAACTCTCGCGCGCTGGCGTGCCGATCATCGAAAGTCTTACCGACTTGCGGGACAGCCTCGAGAATCCCCGTTTCCGCGAAGTACTGGCCGGCCTGATCGAGAGTGTCGAAGGCGGCAAAACGCTTTCCCAGGCAATGAGCGAGCACCCGCAAGTTTTTGACGGCGTGTTCATCAGCCTCGTCAAGGCTGGCGAGGAATCCGGCAACCTCACCGAAGTACTGCACAACCTCGGCGAAACGCTCAAGTGGCAGGACGAACTGGCCGCACAAACCAAGAAGCTCGTGATGTATCCGGCGTTCATGGGCACGGTGGTGATTCTGGTCACCCTGTTCATGATGCTCTACCTCGTTCCCAAGATGGTCGGCTTCATCAAGAACATGGGGCAGGAACTACCGCTACACACCCAGATACTGATCGCTACGTCGAATTTTTTCGTGAATTACTGGTACATCGCCATCGGCCTGCCCATCATCGTCGCCAGCATCATCGCGGTTGCGGTGAAGACCAATCCACGCGCCCGCTACCGCTTCGATGCCGCCAAACTGTCATTCCCGTGGCTCGGCGAGATCCTCACCAAGATCATCCTGTCGCGCTTTGCCGGCGTGTTTGCCATGATGTATGCATCGGGAATCTCCATTCTTGACTCGATCCGCACCACGCAGGACATTGTCGGCAACGTCGTCATCAAGGAAGGCCTGCAGCGCGTCGAAGAAATGATCAGCGAGGGCCAGAACGTCACGGTCGCCTTCCAGAACGTCGGCCTGTTTCCGCCACTGGTGATCCGCATGCTCAAGGTCGGTGAAAATACCGGCTCGCTCGACACCGCGCTCACCAATGTCAGCTATTTCTACAACCGCGATGTGCGCGAGTCGATCAGTCGCGTGCAGGCCATGATCGAACCGGCCATGACCATCGTGGTCGGCATCATCCTCGGCTGGGTGATGCTCTCGGTACTCGGCCCGATTTACGACACCATCACGAAACTCAAGTTCTGATACCGATTCAATATCCGCGCATGCCCGATCGCCACGTTCTCTTCCTCGACGCGAACCACCTGACCGCCTATCAGGTCAGGGGCAACGTGCTGCTGGCCGGGGGAACTTTCTCCCCTGACGAAGTGGGTCTCGAAGCCTTTGGCGAATATGTCGCGCAGCATCGCGCTGGCGTATTCATGCTGCTGGCCGATGTCGCGGAGGAGGGCTTCCACCTCGAAAATATTCCACGCAGTTCCGGCCGGGATCGCGCGGCACTGATCAAACGCAAGCTGGCACAGTATTTTTACGGCACCCCCCTGGCGATGGCCATTTCGCAAGGACGGCTCAAGGAGGGGCGTCGCGACGAGCGCCTGCTTCTGCTGGCGCTGACCCGGCCGCAGCACTTCGAACCCTGGCTGGGCATCCTCGATGCCGCCGGGATCGCGCTGGCCGGCGTGTATTCGCTGCCGCAGACGCTCACCTGCCTGCTGCCGAAGGAGGTGCCGCCGCGTTTGCTGATCGTCACCCTGACGCGCGGCGGCCTGCGCCAGACTTTTTTCGTCAATGGCCAGCTCCATTTTTCACGGCTGACCGCACTGGCTACCGGGACTGCCGAAGAATCGGCCAGCGCCACCCTGCTGGAAGCTGTCAAGATGCACCAGTATCTGGTCGGCCAGCGACTCATCGAACGTGGCCAGGCGTTGCCAACGCGCGTCCTGGTACACCCCGACCAGATCGCCGTCATGCGCGAACGCTGCCGCGACGCGGCCGAGCTGAAATTCGACTTCATTGACCTGCTGGCCGAAGCCAAACGGGCCGGCTTGCGGACACCGCTGGCCGATTCGCACGCGGAAATGCTGTTCTGTCACTCGCTGGTCAAAAAAACCCCTGCGGGCCAGTTTGTGGCCGCCACCGAGCGGCAGTTTTATCGGCTCTGGCAATTACGGCTCTTCCTGAAAAGTGCCAGCGGCCTGATTCTGGCCGGAGCCTTGCTGTTTGCGGCGAAGCAAGGCCTGGACATACTGCAGGCGCATAACGCCATTGAACAGATCGAACAACAAACGCGCCTCGACCAACGGCGCTACGACTCCGCGCTGCTGACGCTGCCCAAAATTCCGCTCTCGACCGACAACCTGCTCGCACTGGTCAATCGCTATGAAGCGCTGCTGCAGCGGTCGTCCGGTCCCGCCCCCTTGCTGATCCAGCTCAGCCAGTCGCTCGACGCTTTTCCGGACATCGCCATCGAGCGCATTGAATGGGGCATCGTCGAACAACTGCCCGCAACACCGCAGACCGCGCCGAACCAGCTGCCACTTTCGCCAGGCATGGCTGGCGGGCCCTATGCCCAGACCCGGGTCGAGGCGCGGCTGCCCCCCAGGATGGCGGGCGACCAGCGCGGCCAGCTTGCCCGGGTGGCCGACTTTGCCCAACACCTCGGCGCGACGCCCAATACTCTGGTGGCGATAATGCAGCAGCCGGTGGATACCCAATCCGGCCAGACCCTCAAAAGCGGCGATGAAAAACGTGCCGTAGAAGCACCCCGGTTTTCATTTCGGCTGACACGCAAACTTTAAGGGCCAAAAACATGAACAGCCCCGACAAGCGTTCCGTCATCAGCCTAGTTGCCCTACGCTGGCACCTCGCCCTGTTATTGCTTGCCCTGCTATTGGCTGCTGGCTTGCTGGCCGCCACCGCTCATTTCGACCGCCAGGCCGGATTGGCCCATCAGCAAGCCCTGACACGGCAGGCCGAGACCCGGGCCAAGCTGGATCGCGTCCATGACGACGAGCGCAAGATACGCGCCAAGATCAACATCTATCAGGAACTGGTTCGGCAAGGGCGCACTGAACCGGAAAAACGCCTTGAATGGGTCGAAACCCTGCGCCGGATCAAGGAATCGCGCCGGCTGCTGGACCTCGACTACGAAATCTCCCCGCAACGTCCGCTGGACGAAAAGGCCCTCACGACCGGCGGCTATGACTTTCTCGCCAGCCCGATGAAGCTGGACCTGCCCCTGTTGCACGAGGACGACCTGCTCGGCCTGCTCGCCGATCTGTCGGCACAGGTGCAAGCGCTGGTCAGCGTAAGAAGCTGCAAACTCGAACGCAACCCCGCCGACCCGCAACACCCGACAGCCAGCTTGCAGGCGCACTGTGAAATCGACTGGATTACACTGCAGGAGAACGTAACCACAGGGAAGGCCACCCCCTTGCTCGGGCAATAACCATGAAAGACACCCGCCCCTCTTCCCCCCCCTTGCGGGGGGTTCTAAACGGCTCGCTGCGCTCATGTAGCACGTGGCGTACGTTTGTCGCTTCGGTGCGGGTTGCGGCTGGCGCCGCGTGCCGCGTTTGCTTGGGGCGGCCCGGCGCAAACGCTGTGTTTTTCACGCTAATTGCCAGTGCCCTGGCCATTACCGGCGCAATCGCGGCAGAGCCCACGGCCGGCCTCGGCCGTCTGTTCATGACCCCGGAGTGGCGCGCCAACCTCGAACGTCAGCGCCAGTTCAATATTCGCGAAGCCCGCAGCCTGGAAGGCGGCGCCATGCGTCTCGATGGCGTCGTAATGCGCTCAAGCGGCAAGGCTACCGTCTGGGTAAACAACCGGCCGCAAACCGAAACCAGTCGCGACACCGGTGTGCTGGTTTCGCCCAGCCAGGGCAAACACGGCCGCGCCACACTCATCACCGGCGAGGAAACCCCGGCCAACCTGGCCGTCGGTGAAACCATCAACCGCGCCACGCGCGAAACCGCTGGCGGACTGGCGGGCGGCGAAATCCGCGTGCATCGCCCCGCGCCACAGCGTTGATCTTCGTGTAAGGTCGCCCCGTAGGTATCGCGTTCAAGGAGAACCCAATGATCATTTCAGACCGGATCACGCTCGAACCCGGCAAACGCGGCGGACGCCCGTGCATCCGCGGCTTGCGTATCACTGTTTATGACGTTCTTGCCATGCTGGCGGAAGGCATGTCGACAACCGAGGTTCTAGAGGACTTCCCGGAACTTGAACCCGCCGATTTGCTCGCCTGTCTCACCTACGCAGCCAAGCGCGAACAAAGTGTGATCAAGCTTGTCGCCCAATGAAGCTCCTGCTGGACGAAAACCTTTCACGTCGACTCGTTCCTTTTCTGCAAAACGACTTTCCTGGCAGCACACAGGTAGCCTTGATCGGACTGGAGCAAGCAGATGACCGAACGATCTGGCGCCATGCGCGGGAACATGGATTTGTCATCGTCACTCTCGATGCCGACTTTGAAGAGCTGTCCGCAATCTTGGGCGCCCCGCCACAAGTCATCTGGCTGAGAACACCCAACCAGGCAAAATCAGCAGTGCTCAACCTGCTACTCAGGCATCGCGTCGAGCTTCACGCATCATTGCGGGAGGCGGACATCACATGCATCGAACTGGGCCCGCAGGGGGTCAGTCAATAACCATGCGAAAGGAACCCCCGCCAATCCCGGTCGTACGGTCGGCGCTGGCGGGACGGCGCTTGCAACGAACTCAACGTGGCGCGGCGCTGCTGATCTTCCTTGTCTTGCTGGTGACAGCCGCACTCACCTATCTCGTCGATAGCCTAACTCCGGAAGCCGTCGAGGCAAGGCGAATCAATAAAACCGGCGGCTCGCTTGCCGGAGCGAGGGACGCGCTGATCGGGTATGCACTCCAGTACCGTGACCAGCAAGCAGCGCAGAATCCATCCGTGCCCTACGCCATGTATGGTTACCTGCCACTCCCCGACTTTGGCGAATCGGTCAACCTCAACCACAACCTAGTGAACCAGCCCTGCACCACCGAAGGCTGTGCCATGATCAACCCGGCAAACCTCCCCGCAGGCATCGCCATAGGTCGCTTCCCCTGGAAAACAGTCGGAACCGACGCACTGCGCGATGGCAACCAAGAGTGTCTTTGGTATGCCGTTTCCACCAGTCATCGCCCTATCAATTCCACTGCGACGGTGATGAACTGGGACGCGCTGGCAAGCCCGGATATTGTGATTGGCAGCGGGCAGCCCGATCTCAGCACGGTTGGGGCGCACGAAAGACCCATTGCGGTAATTTTTTCTCCTGGCCCAGCATTCGACGGCAGTCGCGCCCAAAGTACCGACGCCCCAATTTGTGGTGGCAATTACATCGCCACAAACTATTTGAATCCCGCACTGAACAACGCCCAGCATTCCATAGCAATCACCAGCAAAATGCTCTTCGATGCCCTGCGCAATCACGCTTACTTCCGCACCGACATCAACTCCCTGCTTGATCGCACGGTTAGTTGCCTGCGCGACGAGATTGCGGCTGGCGGCATTCTCCCGGGCGGCAAGATTTCCGGCGCAGACACCAACGCCTGCTATGGCAGCGCCGTTCATCCATTGGGCTATTACCCGCATTACCGCGAAATGATCTTCGTTGCCGCACCGGCTAACGTCAATGGCGCGCCCTGCGCTGGCGCACTACTGTTTGCCGGCCAGCGTGGCACTAAGCTTCCAATGCCAACCGACCCACTGGAATCTCTAGTCCAGTTACGTACGTCGGCCGCCGTCTCCGCCAATAACCCAACTCAAAACCATGATTGGCAACAAAATTATTTTGAGGGCACCAACCTGCTTAGCCTCACCTCGGGCACCAACAGCTTTACCGGCCCCGATCGGTTCGACCGCATTTCGACAACACAAACTGCCGAGCAGGACATCGTTCGCTGCATTTCTTTCGGGGCCAGCCTGAATCAGGTTGTCTCCCCAGCGCTCAACGCGCTGGGCGGACAGCTTACGTCCTATGACGCTGCCAACCGCATATTGACGCTCGGGCGCCTCAATCCGACGCTCACCACTACCCAGCGCACCGCTAACGCAGCCGCCTTCTTCGGCTGTAGCTGGACCCCGGAAGACCGTCTGCTGGGCAGCGGTCTGCGCAGTTATTTCAAGTTTCGCATTCAGGACACCGGCGGGGGTTTCACCTTCGCCATCGTCGACGGCGAACGCAACACCACCAATGTTTGTGGCGCCACAAGCCATCATCTCGGCTACTCGGGCAACAACGGCATCACCCCCGCGATTAATTTTCCAAAGATCGGCATCGAGATTGATACACGTCAGCAAAGCGCCAGAAACGACCCTGCATACACCGGCGGACACTTCGGCATAGTCTATTGGGGAGGTGAAATTACTGCGGATGATGACAACGCCCATAGCCTGCCAACCTCATTGCCGGCTTTGCGCCCGCCGCCGCGCAACCCGGTAGCGCCCGCCACCCCAACACTGGGTGCGGGGGTTTATAAGCTCGACGCGAGTCTGAGCCAGATCCCCGTCAACCAGGACATCCATGTGCGTATCGAGTTGTCACGCACGGCAACCGACGCTGCCGAACGCAGCAAAACCTGGCTGCTGGAAGTCTGGTTGCTGAAGGACAGCGCAACCGATGCCGCCCGGATCACCGCAATGAAAAACACCACCCGCCCGATGCTTCAACTGGCTCCCGCATTCGCCGCCCAGGTGCGCGACACCCCACGGATTTACGACGTCCAGGGCGGCTCCTGTGCCGGCGGCAATCCATGTCCGACCGGACAAACCTGCTCAAGCAGCGATAACATGTGCTACGCAGAAGCCTTGCGCACCGCCCGACTCGGCTTCACCACATCGCAAAGTACCGCAGCGAGCGACCAGATCATCAACATCACCGACTTCTTCACCACATGGCTGCCCTGACAATGAGTGACGCCGTCCCACCAGCGCCGACTTTCGCACGCGGCTTCAGTCTCGTCGAAATGGCGGTGGTGTTGGTGATCGTCGCACTGCTGATTGGCGGCATGCTCTTGCCGATGACCGCGCAAGACGACATGCGCCGCACTGCCGAAACGCGCGCCACGCTGACCAATGTGCAAGAAGCCCTGCTCGGTTTCGCCGTCGTCAATGGCCGCCTGCCTTGCCCGGCAAGTCCGGGCGCAACAGGGGCTGAGAATCCTGCCGGTGGTGGCAATTGCGTCAATTTTTTCAATGGGTTCGTACCGGGTATCACCCTCGGTCTACAGCCGGTCGATACCCAAGGCTTCATAATCGACGCTTGGGGAAGGCGAATTCGATACGCCGTTACGAATGTCAGCATAGGCGCCACCACCTTCACTTTCACCACCGGCGGAGCGATGAATAGTGCCGGGCTGGTCACGCTTGCACCCGACCTGCGTGTTTGCTCGACAGCTTCTGGCGCTGTTGATCCGGGCACAGCGACCGCCGATTGCGCCGCCGGTGATGTGCTGAGCTCAAGCGCAGTCGCGGTGCTACTGTCGACAGGCAAGAATGGGGCAGGCGCGGCTGCGGATGAGCAAGCCAATTCGGCGGTACATGATCGTGTCTTCGTCTCTCACGAGCCAACATCAGGCGCCAACGAATTCGACGATATCGTCCTCTGGCTATCGACCAACAGCCTCATAAACCGCATGATCGCGGCGGGCCGCCTGCCCTAAAGCAGAAAGTCGGCGCTGGCGGGACGGCGCCCCGGACCGCCAAGATGCCGCCTTGACCGCCGCCCCCCGTTCCTGAGACACTCCCGGTCATGCATTTGCGTTAAACATTGATCCCCGCATGACTCTCGTCGCCCCACCCGCACCAAACAACGCCGGCTTTGTCGAACGGCTGCGCACCGCCGGCGTCGAACCGGGCGATAGCGCGGAGCTGCAACTCAACAAGCAATTATTGATGTTCGCCACGGGCCTGGCGAGTGCTGCCTCAATGTCGTGGCTGGCGATCTACTGGGCCATCGGACCGCAATTTTCCGTCACCTGGCCCTATCTCTTCCAACTGGCGATGGCGGGCAATCTGGTGCTCTACATCCTCACGCGGAACTTCAATTTCTTTCGCGTCGCGCAACTGACGCTATTCCTGTTTGCCCCCTTTGTCATCCAATGGTCCATCGGCAATTTCATTTCCGCCAGTGGCATCGTGCTGTGGGGCTTGCTGGCGCCGGTCGGGGCAATCCTGTTTTTCGGGGTGCGCGAATCCCTGGCCTGGTTTTTCGCCTGGATTTTCCTCATTTTTCTGTCGGGGTTTTTTGACTACATGCTGGCCGACTCGGTCAGCAAGCCCTTGATTGCGGTTCCCATCACCACCAGCATCGTGTTCTTCGTGCTGAACTTTTCCGCCGTGGCCACCATGGTCTATGTGCTGCTGCGCTTTTCGACCCAGGAAAAGCACAAGGCCCAGGCGCGCCTTGAAGAAGCCCATCAACTCCTGCAGGCCGAGCAGGAACGCTCCGAGAAGCTGTTGCTGAACGTCCTCCCCGCTCCCGTGGCGTTACGCCTGAAAAACAACGAGCAATCCATTGCCGACGGCTTTGCCGATGCCACCGTGATGTTTGCCGACATCGTCAACTTCACCCAGGCCGCCGCCAACATGACGCCGGGGCAGGTGTTCACCATGCTCAACAATGTGTTCTCGGCCTTCGACGACCTGGCCGATCAACTAGGTATCGAGAAAATCAAGACCATTGGCGACGCCTACATGGTGGCCGGCGGCATCAATACAAAGAATCCCGACTACACGGCAGCCATTGCCGATCTTGCCCTGGCCATGCATGGGGTGCTGCAGCGCGATCTCCCGGTTAACACGGCACATCTGGAAATACGCATCGGCATCGCCACCGGGCCGGTAGTGGCTGGCGTCGTCGGCAAGAAGAAGTTCATCTACGACCTGTGGGGCGACACGGTCAATCTGGCCAGCCGCATCACCGATGAAAGCCTGCCCGGCATGATTCATTGCGATGCAGCCACTCATCACCGCATTGCTTCCCGCTTCGACTTTGCCGAACCGCGGACGATCCATCTCAAGGGCAAGGGCGATATGGCGGTGTATCGACTGCTCGGTCGCCAGACCGATGCCCAGGGCAGCAAGGATCCAGGACGCTAATCCGCCGCTGCCAGCCGGAAGCAAACACCGCCGTCGCGGTTTTCCGCAAGAGTCAATCGATAGCCTGCCTGCCGGGCCAGTCGTGCACATTGGTACAGGCCAATTCCCAAGCCGTGATCAGACGAAACGGGGCGCTCGAACAATGCGTCGGATACTTCATCCGGCACGGCAGGGCCATTGTCTGCCACCTCAAACCAGACCCTGCCGCTTGCTTCGCCCAGGCGAACTGCTGCTGTTGTGGCGGCATGGGCAGCCTGCTTGTTGGCGAGGTTTTGGAGAAGGTTCTCTGCCACGCAGGAAAACAGCTGCGCATCCGGCACCGACAAGCTCGTCATATCACCCACAATCGAAAAAACCGTCTGGGCGTTGGCGTAACGACTTTCGAGCGAAGCGAACCAGGGCAGCGCCGCCATCGGCTGTCCCTGTGTCTGGCCAACCGGCGCGGCGAGCTTGGTCAAGGTCTGGCGCAAACGCGAAGATATTTCGGGTAATTGTCGCCGCATCAGGCCCATCAAGCGCGGGGATGCTTCGTTTTCCTGTTGTGCGGCGGCGCAAAGCGTGTCGAGGGACTGCAGCAGGTTTTTCACATCATGCGTGACCCGGGCGCCGGTTTCATGGATCGCCTCGACGTAGGAAAGCCGCTGCAACTCTTGCGCACGCCAGATGCCGAGATGAAATTCGGCCAGCAGCCGCGCCGCCAGGTCATAGTGCCAGAGCAGGGAGGGGCTGGGCTTGAACCGGCACACCAATCCAAGCGTGAGACGACCATGACGAAAACCGACACGATGACCCTGCTGGTCGGCGAAGGTCTGCGGTCCACCCGCCGTCTGCCAGTCACCCCCCACCACACCGGGCATGCGCCGTGGCAAGGCAGCACAGGCCAGCGCCAGAAAACGTTCCGGATCTGCCTCCCGCTCAGCCAGTTCGGCCAGCGAATCCAGCCACTCCTCGATGGGCAGGCCCAGCGACATGACATGTTGCGCCACGGCGCTGCCCAATCCCCCAAACCCGGCATGTGGATTCCAGATCCAGCCCAGCAGCAACAGCAGTCCCGCCACCAGCCCGAGCGTCACCATCAGCGCCTCAAGATAGCCCGCCTTGAACAAGAAGGAAAAGCTGATGCTGCCCAGCACGATCACGCCCAGCAGCAAGAAGACGAACACCCCATAGATGAAATCGACCACCTCGGTCCGCTGCTGTGCTTCCCGCCCTATCGGCAACAGCGCCATGAGGAGAAAAACCAGCGGAACCAGATAGCGCACCAGATCCGCAATCAATGGATCGGCCGCATCGGCGGCAACGAGTGTTTGCGGCAATATCAGCGCCAAAACCGCAGTGGTCAGATAACCCAGGGCAAGCAGGTGAAAAAGTCGTTCGCCACGGTCGGGAAATAAAAATACCTTGCCGCCGACCACACCCGCCAGCAGCATCGTCCAGATCGCCAGCAGGCCCCAGTTGAGAAACCAGGCAGCCAAGCCGGCACAAATCAGTACCGCAATCGTGCCACCCAGTCCCAGTCGTCGTTTGGCCTGCACAAAGGGCTGCCACAACACGCCCAGGCCGATGTGGGAAATGAACAATACCTTTCCCAGCGGAGCATGCGGCCCCTGCAGGAAAACCAGATGCAAGGCGACCAGAACGCCGAGGAAAACCCAGCGACGTCGGTCGGCAAACGAAATATCGGGCAAGACGGGCATGATCCCTGTCTTTCAGGCGTTCGCGCTGCGTATCATCATGGCTCCCGTAGTTTCGCGGCCTGGCAACGACCGTTCAAAGCTGCCAGCGATTGTAGCCCGGCCTCCCGACGAAGCGGGCAAGCCAGCTTGCATGGCCACAAATCTCACCCCTGATGATGAAGTCCGTCATTCCGGGCTTGACCCGGAATCCAGTGCTTTGCTTCCCGATACCGGCCTTCGCCGGCATGACGGAGGGTGTGTTTCACATTAACTGGATTGCAAGATGTGTCGATATTTCGACAGCGCATACCGTCGAAATATCGACACATCGTCGCTCGCCAAGCGTCAGTTCGCCGAACAGTGGCCAATATTCATGGCATTACAGCGCTTTGATGGCGACCAAGCCACCCATAATGACTGGCACGAATGATGCTTTATAATTTCACGGCAATATATCCCAAGATGGAGCACCCACATGAACAAACAATCCGGTTTCACCCTCGTCGAAATCGCCATCGTGCTCGTCATCATCGGCCTCTTGCTGGGCGGTGTGCTGAAGGGTCAGGAGTTGATTAATAGTGCGAAGGTGAAGAACCTCGCCAATGATTTCAGGCAAGTTCCGTTGTTCATCTATGGCTACCAGGACAAATTCAAGCGCCTGCCCGGTGACGACCCAAATGTCGGCGGCGCCAACTCTCGTTTTGGGGCCAACGTCGGTACCTTGGCTACCACCCCCACAGGTGCCGTGGCCGGCAATGGGGTGATCGAAGGTGCTTGGAACTCGACGACGCTCACCGATGAGTCGGCACTGTTCTGGCAGCATGTACGGCTGGCGAACCTGGCATCCGGCTCGACCGACTTCACCAATACCACGACGGCGAGCCTGCCGACCAACGCAGAAGGTGGTGCCTTCGGCATCCAGATGGCAATCCCGATCGTCGGCATGACCGGTTCATATTTCGCTTGTTCGGGCGGCATTCCCTTTGCCTTTGCCCAGCAGTTGGACACCACCATGGATGATGGCGTTGGCACCACCGGCACGGTGCGCGCCGTGAAAACCGGAACCGCTACAAACGCTGCGGCCGGCACACCGACAACACCAGTTGCCGACGCCTACACAAACGGCAACAGCTATACCGTCTGCCTTGCTTTCTAAGGCGGTCATGCGCTAAAGACAAGCCCGCTTCGGCGGGCTTTGTCTTTTCTGCCCTACCCCCGCAGCAAACGCTCCTCCCCCGCCGCCACCGCTGTCGCGCCGCCCTGCAAGACCACCACGTCGCCCGCCTGCAATCGCGTATCGCCTGCCAGCGCCACCTTCGGCTGCGAGCGCCGTCGGATCGCCGTCACACCAGCGCCGACTTTTGTCATCTGCCCTCGCTCAACGCGCTTTCGGCCACTTCGCGTGGAAACATCTTGAGCGCTTCGGCATCCAGCGGATATTGCGGCAAATATTCCCGCAACACGGCCAGCAGCGCATCCGCCTGCGCCGCGTCGCGCGGCCGCTTGGTCGGGTTACGCTCCGGACTTGCCGCCAGCCAGCGCTTGAAAACGGCGAAGGCACGCGGGTCGACCACGGGCATCAGCGTCATCTTGCCGTTTTCCGCGATCACGGGCTGCACGAGTCGCGGCGCGCTCAACAGCCATTTCATGTTCCAGATGTCGGTGGCGACGAGGTCTTCCGCGGCATCGCCGAGACTGTCCGGTGTTTTCCGCCAGGGCGGATTCGGCAACTGGCGAATCAGGTCGACCATGAAACCACGGTTGTTCGCCGCACTAAAAGTCTGCCCGGCCAAACGCTCGAAGCTGGGGTCGATGGACGGCAATAGGCCCAGGAGAGATACCGGATCAGCGGTGGCAAGCTGGAGCCGCGAGCGCGCATCCCACAACAAATCGTCATCCGTTGTCGCGGTAACCGCTTCGGCAAAAAACACGCCCGCCATGCTCTCGTAGGCGTAAAGCGCATTGGTGCCGATCACCACGAGACTATTCTCGGTGAATCCAGATTTGCGCAAACCCTCCAGCAATCGGGCGACGATGTTGGGCACGCGGCCGATCAGCGCGGCGCGATTGAAGCGGGCCTGCTCTGTCATCTGGACACGCAAGGCATGCACACGCTCCCTCTCGCGTGACTTTGCGGCATGGAACTCCGCTTGCACCCGCTCGGTTTCGGCCGTGCGCACCCCCATCGATCGCCCGTAGCCACGTCGGTCGGTCAACTTGAAGAGATATTGGCGGCTGCCAGACGACTTCCAGATCAGGGAACCGTCATAACCCGCCAAGCGGCGTTCCGCATCCCGCAAGGCCTCATACAACTGAAGGGCATTGATCTGGATGCGGCGCTGGTTTTCCGTGAGCGAGAAATGGTGCACTTTCATTCACTAGTCAGTTTTCTCAGTTATGAATGAAAATGTCTATTTAATCAATGTTCTTACCAGACAACAGCCGCTCCTCCCCCGCTGCCACCGCCATCGCGCCGCCCTGCAAGACCACCACGTCGCCAACTTGCAGCCGCATTTCGCCTGTCAAAACCACTTTCGGCTGCGCGCGTCTTCGCACCGCCGTCACGCCAGCGCCGACTTTTGCCAGCGCCACCGCATCCAGACTGCGGCCAACTGCCCAGGCGCCTGCGTCGAGGGTAACGGCATGCAGGCGGGGTTGCTCGGCGTCGCTCAGGTGTGCGCCGGCATCTGATGCCCCGTGGAAGAAACCGCGCAGCAGCGCATAGTGCTGCTCGCGCAGTTCGCGCAGGCGGCGGATGACGCGATGCATCGGCACGCCGACCAGCGCCAGCGCATGGGTAGCGAGCATCACCGATGATTCGAGCGCCTCGGGCACGACCTCGGCCACGCCGGCCTCGAAGAGTTTTTCGGCATCGTCTTCCTCGCGCGAACGGGCGACGATGGGCAGGTCCGGACGCAGTTCGCGCACGCGCTGCACCAGGCGCAGGGTTGTCTCGATGTCGGCGAAGGTCACGATTAAGACACGGGCCCGATCGATGCCCGCCGCCTGCAGATTTTCGCGCCGCGTGCAGTCGCCCCAGGCGACCGGTTCGCCGGCATTGGCCGCCTCGCGCACCCGGTCCGGGTCGAGGTCGAGCGCCATGAAGCCGATCTGCTCGGCTTCCAGGAAGCGCGCCAGATGCTGGCCGGTCTTGCCATAACCGCAGAGAATGGCGTGCTTCTCGCTCGCCACGGTGCGCGCCGCAATCTGGGTGATCTGCATCGAGCGCATCATCCATTCCGAAGCCACCAGGCGCAAGACGATGCGGTCGGCATACATGACGATCAAGGGCGCAATGATCATCGACAGCACCATTGCCGCCAGTAGCGGTTGCACCAGCACCGGGTCAACCAGACGGTTGTTGGAAGCGAGCACCAGCAGCACGAAGCCAAATTCACCCGCGGCGCACAGCCACAGACCGGAACGCAACGCCGTGCCCGCGCTGCTGCCCATCAGGCGCGAGACGGCACCGACGATGGCCAGCTTGCCCAGCAACAGCAACACCAGCAGCGCCAGCACACCAGCCAGGTCGCGCCCAATCGCCGCCACATCGAGCAGCATGCCGGTGGAAATGAAAAACAGGCCAAGCAACACGTCGCGGAAGGGCTTGATGTCCTCCTCAACCTGATAGCGGTATTCCGTCTCCGAGATCAGCATGCCGGCGACGAACGCGCCGAGCGCCGGCGACAGGCCGGCCAGTTCGGTGACGGTGGCGAAGCCGAGCGTCACCAGCAGCACGTTGAGCATGAACAGTTCACTCGACTTGCGGCGTGCCACCAGGCCGAACCAGGCATGCATCAGGCGCTGGCCGAAGAACAGCACCAGCGCCAGCAAGATGGCGGCTTTCACCAGCGCCCAGCCCAGCGCACCGGCAAGCACCTCGACCGGCTGTGTCAGCGCCGGAATCAGCACCAGGAGAGGCACCACGGCGAGATCCTGAAACAGCAGCACGCCCATCACTTCACGACCGTGCGCGGCATCCAGTTCGCGCCGCTCGGCGAGCAGTTTGGAAAGAATTGCCGTCGATGACATGGCGATTGCGCCGCCGAGAGCCACGCTGGCCTGCCACGGCACGCCCCAAAACATGGCGCCCGCCCCCACCGCCACGAAGGTCAGCAGCACTTGCGCCAGACCCAGGCCAAAGACGATGCGTTGCATGGCGAACAGGCGCGGCAGCGAAAATTCGAGCCCGATGGTGAACATCAGGAACACCACGCCGAACTCCGCCAGACGGTGGGCGCTTTCAATGTCCGGCAACACGCCAAACGCATGCGGACCAGCCAGCGCGCCAACCAGCAGATAGCCCAGGATGGGCGGCAAGCCGATACTGCGGCAAATCGCCACCGCCATGACGGCGGCACCCAGCAACAGCAGTATCAGATGTAGGGACATGGTTCGCGTATCAGCCCGGCCGGGGGTGGGTTGCTATAATTTGCCTCAATCATAACCGCCCAATCGCGCAAGCTGCGCGAGTTCGGATCATCCCGCCCAATGACAAGCTCTCCCGCAGCAGAACGCACCATTGCCCTCGCGCGCCGCGTGCTCGCCATCGAGGCCGATGCGGTGTTGAAGATTTCCGCGCGGCTGGGCGATGCTTTTGCCAGCGCGGTAGCACTCATCCTCGCCAGCCGCGGTCGCGTCATCGTCAGCGGCATCGGCAAGTCGGGCCACATTGCCCGCAAGATTGCCGCCACCATGGCCAGCACGGGCACCCCGGCTTATTTTGTGCATGCCGGCGAAGCCGTGCATGGCGACCTGGGCATGATCACCCGTGATGACGTGCTGATCGCCCTGTCGAATTCCGGCGAGAACAGTGAGCTGCTGACCATCGTGCCGCTGGTGAAACGGCAAGGTGGCCATCTGATCGCAATGACCGGCAACCCGGCCTCGGCATTGGCGCGCGAGGCCGACATCCACCTTGACGCCCATGTCGATGAAGAGGCCTGCCCGCTCAATCTTGCCCCCACCGCCAGCACAACGGTCGCGCTGGCCCTCGGTGATGCGTTGGCGGTCGCCCTGCTCGACGCCCGCGGATTTTCAGCCACCGACTTCGCCCGCTCGCATCCCGGCGGCGCATTGGGCCGCAAGCTCCTGACTCACGTACGCGACGTGATGCAAGCTGCCGCGCGCGTCGCCACGGTCACGGAGACGACTGACGTACCGACCGCGCTCGGCGCCATCTCGCGCGGCGGCATGGGCATGACAGCCGTACTCGACAGCAGTGGCAAACTGACCGGCATCTTTACCGATGGCGACCTGCGCCGCGCCCTGCAGAAGCTCGGCGACCTGCGCCAGATTTCGGTAGGCGAGATCATGAGCCACAACCCGCGTACCATTCCGCCTGACCGCCTCGCCGTCGAAGCCGTCGAGATGATGGAACGCCTCAAGCTGAACCAGTTGCTGGTCACCGACGATGCCGGACAGCTGCTCGGCGCCCTCAACATGCACGATCTTTTTCGCGCCCAGGTGGTGTAACCGTAATGGCCCCCCACGCTCGCCTCAGTTGCCAACAATTCGGCTCGCTGCCCCCCATGAAATCACCCGCAGCGGTGACAGGGGGGCGCATGCCTCCTTGGGGCGGCCCGGCGGAGGCATTAATCCCCCCCCACGCTCGCAAACCTGGCTCGCTGCCCCCCACAGGGGGGTGCATGCCTCCTTGGGGCGGCCCGGCGGAGGCATGATGCCCGCTATCGAACAAGCTGCCGGAATTCGTTTGATGGGCTTCGATGTCGACGGGGTCATGACCGACGGACGCCTGTATTTCGGCCCCGAGGGTGATTTCTGCAAGGCTTTTTTCAGTCGTGACGGTCTGGGCATCAAGTTGCTGGCAAAGTCAGGCGTCAGGATCGCCATCATCACCGGGCGCGATTCGCCCATCGTCACGCGCCGCGCCGCCAACCTCGGCATTGAACTGGTCCGCCAGGGCATCGAAGACAAGCGCACGGCCATGGCGGAATTGCTGGCGCGGGAAAATCTCGATTTCACTCAGTGCGGCTACATGGGCGACGACCTGATCGATCTGCCCCTGCTGCGGGCCTGTGGCTTTGCCGCCTGCGTGCCGGACGCCCACGCGCTGGTGCGACAGCATGCCGACTATGTCGCCCGCGCGCCGGCGGGCGCCGGCGCCGTCCGCGAAGTATGCGAATTGATTTTGCGCGCGCAAGGCAGCTGGGAACGCGTCATGGCGCCCTATCTGGTCGACTGATCCCACACGAAAATGCCCTCGCGCTTCAACCCCACTGCCGCGCTCTTTCCGCTGCTCATTGTCGGCCTGCTGGCCGGCATGACCTTCTGGCTCGATCAGGCTTCGCGCCAGCCATCCGCCACCGACGATAGCAAGTCGCGCCACGATCCGGATTTCATCATTGAGGATTTCGAGGTGCGCCGCTTCGACACAGAAGGCGCGCTACAGCACACCCTGCACGCCACAACCATGCTCCACTATCCGGCTGACGACAGCACCGTCATTATCTCCCCGCATTTAACCTATCACCGTCAGCCGCCCACTTTCGTCACCGCCCGCGAAGCCCGCCTCGACAGCAAGGGCAAGCATGTACAACTGATCGACGACGTACGGATCACGCGCGGTGGTTTGGGTGACAAACCGGATACCGTGCTGACCACGTCGCGTCTCGACGCCTTTCCCGATGATGAACTTGCGACGAGCACTGTTCCGGTCACCATCGTGCAGGGGCTTTCCAACATCAGCGGCGGCGGATTAAACGCCAATAACAAAACATCCATTTACGTCCTCGATGGGCCCGTTTATGGCATATTTCATCAAGCTGCCGGCAAGGCCCCTGGAGCCGCCAAACCAGCAGCACTAGCCAAACCGAAGCCCAAGCCAACACCCAAACCTGATCGCTGACATGACCACCACTGCGCGTCCCCTGCTTGTTTTATTTGCCTGTGCCACCCTCGGCTCTGGCGCTGCCCTTGCCGAACGCGCCGACCGGGATAAACCCGTTCATCTTGAAGCGTCGCGCGTCACGGTTGACGACGTCAAGCGCGTCCATGTATTCGAAGGCAATGTCGTCCTGACGCAGGGCTCCTTGGTCATCCGTACCGCCAAGCTGGTAGTCACCCAGGATGCCGATGGATTCCAGAAGGGCGTCGCTAGCGGTGGCGCCAATGGGCTGGCACGCTTTCGCCAGAAACGTGAAGGCCGGGATGAGTACATCGATGGCGAGGCGGAGCGTATCGAATACGACTCGCGCGCTGAAAAAGCCGAGTTCTTCACGCGCGCCTATGTCAAGAGCGGCGTGGATGAGGTGCGCGGCCACTACATTTCCTACGATGGCAAGACCGAGCAATATCTGGTGACTTCCGCGCCAGGCGCCAGCCCGGCCAGCGATCAGGGCCGCGTCACGGCCATCATCCAACCCAAGAATACCAAAAAGAGCACTGCCGCTGATCCCGCCGCATCCTCTCCGGCACTGGCCCGCTGAGGATTGACCATGCCCAGCCAGTTCATCATCACCGAGATTCACGGCCACGTCGGACTGCTCACACTGAACCGCCCCGCGGCGATGAATGCCCTCAATGACGGCCTGATGGATGAGCTCGCCGCCGCGCTTGACGCCTTCGAGGCCGATGACAACATCGGTTGCATCGTCGTCACCGGCTCGGCAAAGGCTTTCGCTGCCGGTGCCGACATCGCGGCGATGAAGGATCTGGACTACATCGCTGCCTACCGGGCCAATTTCATCAGCCGCAACTGGGAACGTCTCGCCCACTGCCGCAAGCCGGTCATCGCCGCCGTGGCGGGCTTTGCCCTGGGTGGCGGCTGTGAATTGGCGATGATGTGCGACTTCATCATTGCCGCCGAGAACGCCCGCTTCGGCCAGCCCGAAATCAAGCTCGGCATCGTGCCCGGCTTTGGTGGCACGCAGCGCCTGCCGCGCGCCATCGGCAAGGCCAAAGCGATGGAAATGTGCCTGACCGGCCGCCTGATGGACGCCGCCGAGGCCGAGAAGAGCGGCCTGGTCGCCCGCGTCGTGCCCACGGAAAAACTGCTAGATGAAGCGCTGGCAACGGCAGCGGTAATCGCCGGCTATTCGCTGCCCGTCGCGATGATGGTCAAGGAAGCCGTGAACCGTGCCTATGAATCACCACTGGCCGAGGGCCTGCTGTTCGAACGGCGCAGCTTCCATGCCAACTTTGCCCTTGAAGACCAGAAGGAAGGCATGGCCGCCTTCCTCGAAAAGCGCCCAGCCGCCTTCAAGAACCGCTGAACTCGGCTTACTGGCGCTAAAACAACAGCGGCAGCGCCACCTTGCCGGTCAGTACTTGCATTGCACCATTATCTGCGGATAATGGTCTGCAAATATGCATGTACAAAGCCTAGTGAAACAGATATCCAATTGTTTTATATGAAATAACATACCTATAGGAAAGTTTTTGCTGCATTGCACAATAAATCGCTTGACTTCAGCGCTTCCGCCCCTATAATTAAATCCATGCTGCACTGCAACACGGATACACAGATTGCTGAAGCCAACCCCGATTTATCAAGAACTTTCAAATTTAGGAGATCGCCATGTACACGACCCCCGAACAACTCGCCGGCGCCAACAAAGCCAGCGTCGAAACCCTGCTGACCATCGCCAACACCGCGTTTGCCAGCGCCGAGCGCTTTGCCGCCCTGAACCTGAACGCCGCCCGCATGTTGCTGGAAGACAGCGTGAACAACGCCAAGTCGATGCTGGCCGTGCGTGACGTGCAAGACCTGATGGGAATGCAAACCGCCCTGGCTCAGCCGATGTTCGAAAAAGCCGTTGCCTACTCGCGCAGCGTCTATGAAATCGCTACCCAGTCACAAGGCGAGTTCACCAAGATTCTTGACAGCCAGTATGTCGAGATGAACAAGAATGTCAGCTCCGCGCTGGACAAGGCCGTCCAGGGCGCCCCCGCCGGCTCCGACGTCGCTGTCGCCGCTGTCAAGTCCGCCATCGCCGCCGCCAACTCCGCTTACGAAACCATGAACAAGGCTGCCAAGCAGGTCGCCGAAATGACCGAAGCGAACGTTGCAGCCGCCACCAGCGCAACCGTCAAGGCCGTGGGCACCGCGGCTAACAAAGCCAAGAAGGCTGCCTGAGCTCTGATCAAGTAACAGTATTGTCTCCTCCTCCGGTTCCGCAACGGAACCGTTTAAGCCCCGACCTTCGGTCGGGGCTTTTTTTTGCTCCTGCGCTGAAAGCGCCGTCCGTCAACACCGATTTTTTATCCTGAAAAACCCCAGTTCTCACCACAGAGAGCACAGAGGGCACGGAGGGCACGGAGAAACGGCGCAAGCACACAAAATTCAGGCGCACCCAGCGGGCGACATTCTCTTATTTCGTAACGCCTTTTTTCTCCGTGATCACCGTGTCCTCCGTGGTGAACTGCTTTTTCCAGGTTTATTTCACGTCGAAACTGTAGCCGAGTGCCGCCACGCCGCGCTTGAGTACCTCGATCGCCAGGACCACCTGCCCCGGCGCTCCGCGCACGCCCAGTTCGATATGTGGCCTGACCTTAGCGCTGCCCAGGGTCGGCAGGCTGAATACCATGAGACCGGTGAAGTCGGCTTCGACCTGATGCATCAGATCAAGCATCAGGCCTTCCAGCCCTTCCCAGACCAGAATCGACGCCTCGGCTTCCGACAGCCGGCCATAATCATCACGATAATAGCTATCGAGCACCCACTCGGCCATCGGCCAGGACATTTGCGGAAAACCGGGCAGAAAATGGTGGTCGCCCAGTGAAAAACCGGGAATGCGGTTGAAGGGATTGGGGATGATGCGGCTGCCCTGCGGCACCGTGCCGAGTTCAAGCCGCGCCGGGGTGACTTGCTGACCCATCTCGGTCATCCGCGCGCGAATCTCGCGCTCCGCATCGGCGTTGAGTTCCAGCGGTACGCCGGCAGCGAGCGCGGCCGCCTGGCGCGTATGGTCGTCGGGCGTAACGCCGATACCGCCAAAACAGAACACGACATCACCCGAGGCCAGCGTGCGGCGCAGCACCTCGACCAGGCGCGGCCGTTCGTCGCCCAGATACTGCGCCCATGACAGACGCAGGCCCCGCTCTGGTGTGGCAAATATCTCGATCAGCCTGGCGAAATGCTTGTCCTGCCGCTTGCCGCGCATGATCTCGTCGCCAATGATGATCGCGCCGTAGGTTCTCATGCTGGCTCCGTAGGGCCGCCCCAAGGGGGCAGCGAGTCAAAACAATGGAGCGGGCGCAGCCCGCGAACCTGAGTCACCCCCTGCCTTGGGAAGGGGGGTGGGGGGAAGGGGGTCATAAAATTATCCCATTCTCGCTGCGCAAGCGCCGCAGCGACGCGAGGCACAGATGAACAAATAGCAGTGCGGTAAAGGCCAGCGAGAACAGATTGAGCAGCGGCACGTGCGCCAGCAGCGCGCTGATCAGTCCGGCCAGATACAGCTTGCCCTTTTCACGCTGGATCAGCGTTATACGTTCGGCGGGCAGCGCATGCTCGGCGAGGGCGTCGAAGCGGAATGCCCGCTGGTTGAGCCACGCCGCCCAGAAGATCGGCAGGACCAGTACCGCCCCCGGAATCAACAGCAATGGCAGGGTCACGAGCCAGCCGACAATGAAGATCGCTCCCGCCGCCAGCGTGTTGGCCAGGCTGCCCCACAAGGCCGCGCTGAACGAACCCTGGCGCGAAACGTCGGGGTAATCACGGGCGGCGACAATCGTCATCATGCGCGGCAGGGCAAACACCGCCACCAGCAACAGGGCGGTGAAATATACCAGCGGGGCAAAGACGAACAACACGGCGATGTGAGCGAGCCATGCCCCCATCCAGGTCAGCCATGACCATTCGGGCAGTTGCGTGACGATCCATTCGGAAACGGGCACCCAGGCAAAATAAGCAATGCCCGACCAGAGCGCCAGCGCCAGCAGCGGCGGCCACAACGCATGCCAGAGCATCTCGGGGCGGAGCAGGTCGCGCGCCGCGCGCAGTACGGTTTGCGGCAGGCTATCCGTGGCAGTCATGATCTCGCTCTCCCCTCCCACATTTTCTGCAAGCGTTTTACCGAGACCGGGCTCGGCGTCCTCAGTTCCTGGGCGAACAGCGCCACGCGCAATTCTTCCAGCAGCCAGCGATATTCTTCCAGAAACGGGTCGCTCACGCCGGCCTTGCGCATGGCACTGCGCTCCCGCGCCCAGGCCTGCGCCAGCGCCTGCCAGTCGGCCATCAGCCTGGCATCACGCGCCGCATCGTTCTTCGCCTTGTCGAACCGCAGGCCGATCGCCTTCAGGTAGCGCGGAAAAGATTGCAGTCGTTCGAAGGGAGTGGCGGTGATGAAGCGTTTTTGCAGCAGCTCATCGAGTTGCGTCCTGATGTCGGCACAGGCCTGCGGAAAGGTTTTCTGCGCAGCGGCCAGCTTCTTCAGCAGTGTCGCATGCTCCGCCAGGATCGATCCCACCAGCCGCACGATTTCCTGCGCAACCAGCAGGATGCGCCCCTTCGCCGCGTCGCGCCGTGCCACGAACGCCGACTCTTCTGTCGGCAGCGGTGCCATCAGGCAGGTGCGTTCCAGCGTGGCGGCGATCAGTTGCTCCTTCAATTCAGTCTCGGTGCCCAATGGCATGAACTGGATGGCCATGTTGCGCAGGTCCGGCAACTTCTCGATGGCCTTGACCTGCGCCGCCAGTTGCAGGGAAAACAAACGCGCCAGACCCTTGCGGTGTTCGCGGCGTGCCTGGTCCTCGGTGTCGAAAGCGGTCAACCTCACGCCATCGCCAACGTCCACCAGCGCCGGGAAACCCAGCACCGGCCGGCCGGCAACTTCGACTTCCAGCAGCTCGGGCAATGCGCCAAAAGTCCACGAGTTCTCGTTGCCGGAAGATGCGGCACCTTCCGCCGTCCCGCCAACGCCGACTTTTGCGCTTGCCTCGGCAGCAGTGAAGGCCTGTGTCACCCGGTCGCCATACTGGGCGCGCAACTCGGCCAGATTGCGCGACATCGCCAGCGTGCCGCCGTGCTCGTCCAGCAGGCGGAAATTCATGAACAGATGCGGCCGCAGTTCACCCGTCCGCAGGCTGTCCAGGGGAAGCTTCAGCGCGATCTTCTCTTCGATGCTGCGCGTCAGGGCCCGCACCAGGGACTCATCCCTATCCACTATTTCAACTGCGGCGCAGAAGTCTTCGGCAAACGCATCGAGCGGTTGCACACGGTGGCGATACTTTTGCGGCAGGGTCTTGAGCAGCGCGATGACCTTTTCCTTGAGCAGGCCGGGCACCAGCCATTCAAGGCGCGTCGCCGGCACCTGATTGAGCGCCACCAGCGGCAGCGCCAGCGTCACGCCATCGTCTGCAGCGCCGGGGTCGTGGTGATAGGCAAGCTGATAAGTCTGGCCACGATGTTCGAGCGTGTGCGGAAAGGCGTCGGTGGTAATGCCCGCCGCCTCGTGCCGCATCAGCTGGTCTTTTTCGAGGAAGAGCAGCCGGGGGTTTTCGCGCTCCGCTTCGCGCCGCCATTTATCAAAGGCCGCCAGCGAGGTGATGCCGGCCGGCACGGCGGCATCGAAGCAGGCGTACACCAGTTCGTCATCGACCAGCACATCGGGACGCCGTGACTTGTGCTCAAGCTTTTCAATTTCAATCTTGAGTTTCTGGTTGTGCTGCAGGAAGTGCCATTTGCGCACCCAGTCCTCGCCGACCTCGCCATTCACCAGCGCGCCGCGGATCAGCAGCTCGCGCGCCAGCCGCACTTCATCCGCCGGTCCGCCCGCCTTGCCGAAGCTCACGCGGCGTTTGGCATGCAGCAGCAGGCCGTGCAGGGTAATGCGTTCCCAGGCGACCACCTGCCCGGCCGATTTTTCCCAGTGCGGCTCAAAGACATGGCGGCGGATCAGGTGCGCGCCGACCTGTTCCAGCCACGCCGGCTCGATCTTCGCCACACAGCGGGCAAACAGGCGCGAGGTCTCGACCAGCTCGGCCGCGACGATCCAGCGCCCTGCCTTCTTCACCAGCATTGATCCGGGATGGATGAAGAACTTGATGCCGCGGGCGCCGAGATAGTTTTTGTCTTCCTCGTTGATCAGCCCGATGTGGCCGAGCAGGCCGGTCAGCAGCGCCTTGTGGATGGCTTCGTAGCTGGCGGGCAACTGGTTTTGGTTACGGCCGCGAGCTGACGCTCGCTTGACGTTCGCTGCGCTCACGTCAGCCTCCACCGAAACTTCGCTGCGCTCGTTTTCCTTCCAGCCGTGTTCGTGACACACAGTCATCAATTGCCCATGCACATCGCGCCATTCGCGCAGGCGCAGCCAGTTGATGAAGTTCTGCCGGCACCACTGGCGCTGCTTGTTCGTACTCTCATGCTTCCAGACTTCATCGGCGGCGGCCCACAGTTTCAGGTAGGCAAGGAATTCGGATTTCTCGTCCTTCCATTTCGCATGGGCCTGATCGGCGGCCCCGGCCTGTTCCTGCGGTCGATCGCGCGGGTCCTGGGTGCCCAGCGCGGCGGCGATGACCAGCATTTCCCGAAGGCAGCCGTGCTCGCGCGCGGCAAGGATCATGCGGCCGATCTTCGGATCGAGCGGCAGCTTCGCCAACTCCTTGCCGACGGCGGTCAGTTCCTTCGTGGTCTCATCCAGCGCACCCAGTTCGGCGAGCAGGGTGTAGCCATCGGCGATCATGCGCGGCAACGGCGCTTCAAGGAAGGGAAAGTCCTCGACGGCACCAAGGTGCAAGGATTTCATGCGCAGGATCACCCCGGCCAGCGATGAACGCAGAATCTCCGGCTCGGTATAAGCCGCGCGTTTGTTGAAATCGTCTTCGGCGTAAAGGCGGAAACAGACGCCCGCCGAAACGCGCCCGCAGCGACCGGCGCGCTGATTGGCCGAGGCGCGCGAGATCGCCTCGACCTGCAATTGCTCGACCTTGTTGCGATGCGAGTAGCGCTTGACGCGCGCCAGCCCGGAATCGATCACATAACGAATGCCCGGCACGGTAAGCGAAGTTTCCGCGACGTTGGTCGCCAGAATCACCCGGCGCCCCTGATGGCCGGCAAAGACCCGCGCCTGTTCCTGCGCCGACTGGCGGGCAAACAGGGGCAGCACTTCCAGGCCCGGCGGGTGGTGTTTCCGCAATGCTTCGGCCGCCTCGCGAATCTCACGCTCGCCGGGCAGGAACACCAGCACATCGCCCGGCCCTTCGCGGTGCGCCTCGCTGACCGCATCGACAATGGCATCGTTGAGATCGCTGTCCTTCAAGAAACTCGCCGGGCCGCCCCAAGAGTTTCTTGGCCCCTTGAGGGGAGGGCCGAGCGTAGCGAGGTCTTCGGGGTGGGCCCTATTTTCGTCGAAGGGGCGGTAGCGCGTCTCGATGGGATACAACCGCCCCGAAACCTCGATCACCGGCGCGCCATCGAAGTGCTTGGCAAACCGCTCCGCATCCAGCGTCGCCGAGGTGACAATCACCTTCAAGTCACGCCGTCGCGCCAGCACCGACTTTAGGTAGCCGAGCAGGAAATCGATGTTGAGACTGCGCTCGTGCGCCTCGTCGATCAGGATGGTGTCGTACTGGCGCAGCAGTGGATCGTTCTGCGTTTCCGCCAGCAAGATGCCGTCGGTCATCAGCTTGATGTAGCTCTCGGGTGAGGTGCGGTCCGTGAAACGAATCTTGTAACCGACGTAGCGGCCCAGCTCGGATTTCAGTTCCTGCGCAATGCGGCTGGCGGTGGCACGCGCGGCGATGCGGCGCGGCTGGGTGTGGCCGATCAGGCCGCTCAGCCCCCGCCCGATTTCGAGGCAGATTTTCGGCAGTTGAGTGGTCTTGCCCGAACCGGTTTCGCCGCAGATGACGACGACCTGGTGCTTTTGAATGGCCGCCGCGATCTCGGCGCGCCGCGCGCTGACGGGAAGATTCTCGTCAAAGGTAATCGCCGGACGCGCGGCCCGGCGGGCTTCGGTGTCGAACTTCAACGCGGTGCGTCCTGACCGGAGGTGGTTGCTCGTCCCAAGGTCGCCAACGGCAAGATCAAGTGAAGCGGGTCATCGCGCCCGGCCAGAAAGCCCAGCCGGAGATAGAAGTCACGGGCGGCCACATGCCTGGCCTCGACCGCGACACCGTAGATACCAACGTGCGCCGACCACTCCTGTGCCAACCCCAAAGCGAACCGGAGTAGTTCCTTGCCGATGCCGCGCGCCCGATGCCGACTATCCACTGCCAGCCGACCGACACGCATCACCGGCACCGGATAACGCGGCAATTTGAGTCCCGCCGGCATGTCGGCGGTTGCCACCTGGCCAGCGCTGACAGTAACGAAGCCGACGACTGTCAACCCATCATCGGCCAAGGCCACATAGGTCCGACCGAAGTTCCTGCGTTGCTGTTGCCACGCCAGGTTCTTCAGGAAGGCATCGAGCGCCGGCTCACCGCAATTGAAACCTGCGCGCCGATGCCGATCTCCCAACAACTCGACGTGAAGGGCCATTCAGCGCCGCGCCATCAAGTCGCGCAGCGCCTGTGTGGGTTCTGACGGATTCTCGCAAGCAGCGATGAAGGCCTCGAAATCCCGTTGCGACAGCATGATCGTATCGTTATCGGCCACGACTCGCCGCGCTGCCTCATACGCGTTTTGCAGCATGAAGCCGGACACGGTAGTGCCCATCAGCGCGGCGGCGCGCTCGATCAGCGCCTTGGCCTCGGGGCTGGTGCGCAGGTTGATGCGGGCAGATTCGGTGGATCGTGGTGGGCGGTTATCAAGGGTCGCGGTGGTCATGACATGGCTCCTTTGCGCTAAGGAGTGAATTGTACGTCAATTCGCCACAACAGTTCTCGAACCCTTTCGCCCGCGCCATGATCACCTTGCGTGGGGCCGCTGCTGGTCTGGCGCAACAGGAGCCTGAGAATCTGGGGCACCGTTCCGGTGGTCAGCCGACCGGGCGCAGGGGTGAGAGGAGTCGCGGGGGTGCAGGTCGAGTTTGAAGCGGAAAGTCGGCGCTGGCAGGACGGCACCCATTTCTTTATGATTGCTCCATGAACGCAAGCCTGCTCAATCGAATCACCATCGAACCGGGAAAATGCGGTGGCAAGCCGTGTATTCGCGGCATGCGTATCCGCGTCAGCGATATTCTTGAAATGCTGGGCGAGGGCGTAAGCACGGAGGAAATCCTCGCGGATTTTCCCGACCTCGAACGCGAGGATATTCTGGCTAGTCTGCAATTTGCCGCGCGGCGCACCGATATTGTCCGTTTGGCCGCATGAAGTTCTGGGTTGATGCCCAGTTGCTTTGGGTAACCTGCGGCAATGTCACCAATCGTCGGCTGCAAGAAGTGTTTACAAAAATATTTCCCTATGCTTTGGCCTTGTTGGCAGCGGGTCAGGCAATCGTCGAGATCGGTTGCGCCAGAAGTCGGCGCTGGCGGGACGGCGTCGAATCTACTGCGCCAGCTTGTGGATGGTGACGATGCCCAGCCCGGTCATCAGCAGCGAGCCGAACAGGTGCAGCGAGGCGGTGCCCGCCGCCCAGCCGTATTCGGCGCGTTGCAGCAGGGCGACCACTTCGGCGGAAAAGGTGGAAAAGGTGGTGAGCGCGCCGAGGAAACCGGTGATGAAGAACAGCTTGAACTCGGGCGAAATGTCGACGTTGAAGTGAAACACCGCGATCGCCGCGCCGACCAGATAAGCGCCGATCAGGTTGGCGGTCAGCGTGCCCAGCGGCATCTGGGCAAAGGTCGGATTGAGCCAGAGGCCAAGGCCGTAACGCAGCCAGGCGCCCAGCACCGCACCGATGCCGATGGCGAGAAATGCAAGCATATTCATGGGCTGCATTCTACGTCGCGACGGTAGAATCCTGCTTTTCGCTCAGTCCCTTGCAGAACATGGCCGATTCAGAAAGTAAAGTTTCAAATTTCATTCGCAATATCATCGAAGCCGATCTTGCCGCCGGCAAGTACGCCAGTCGCACCTGGTCGGGACGGCCCGGCCCGGCGGCCCAGCAGAAAGTCGGCGCTGGCGAGACGGCGGCAATCCGGACGCGCTTCCCCCCCGAACCCAACGGCTACCTGCATTTCGGCCACGCCAAGTCGATCTGCCTGAATTTCGGCCTGGCGCAGGATTATGGCGGTGCCTGCCACCTGCGCTTCGACGATACCAATCCCGAAAAAGAGGAGCAGGAGTACGTCGACGCCATCATCGACGCCGTGCATTGGCTGGGCTGGGCCTGGGGTGAAAATCAGTACTTCGCCTCGGACTATTTCCATTGGATGTACGAGTTTGCCGAAAAACTGATCGAGGCCGGTCATGCCTATGTCGAGTCGCAGTCGGTCGATGAAATGCGCGCCAGTCGCGGCACGCTGACCGAAGCGGGGAAAAACTCGCCCTACCGCGACCGCACGCCCGCCGAGAACCTCGATCTCTTCCGGCGCATGAAGGCCGGCGAGTTTCCGGACGGCGCCCATGTGCTGCGGGCGAAGATCGACATGAGCTCCGGCAACATCAACCTGCGCGATCCGACCATCTACCGCATTCGCCATGCCGAGCACCACAATACCGGCAATATCTGGTGCATCTATCCGATGTACGCCTACGCGCACCCCATCGAGGACGCGCTGGAAAACATCACGCACTCGCTGTGCACGCTCGAATTCGCCGACCAACGGCCGCTCTACGACTGGCTGCTGGATCGGCTGGCCGATCTCGGCTGCGTCAATACGCCCCTGCCCCAGCAAACGGAATTCGCGCGGCTCAATCTCACTTACGTCGTGCTGTCGAAACGCAAGCTGGTCCAACTGGTCGACGAGAAGCATGTCGACGGCTGGGACGACCCGCGCCTGCCGACCCTGAGCGGCGCGCGCCGGCGCGGTTTCACGCCCGAGGGCTTCCGTCGTTTCGCCGAGATGATCGGCGTCGCCAAGTCGGACGCCTGGATCGATATGAGCGTGCTCGAAGGCTGCATGCGCGACCACCTGAACGAAACCGCACCGCGCCGCATCGCCGTGCTCGACCCGCTCAAGCTGATCATCGACAACTATCCCGCTGAACAGGCTGAGGAATGCTTCGCCCCCAACCACCCGCAGCAGCCGGACTTGGGCAAACGCCCCGTGCCGTTCTCCGGCGAACTCTGGATCGAGCGCGAAGACTTCGCCGAGACGCCGCCGAAAGGCTACTTTCGCCTGTTTCCCGGCAACAAGGTCCGCCTGCGTTATGGCTTTGTCATCGAATGCACCGGTTGCGACAAGGATGCCGACGGCAAGGTCGTCGCCGTGTATTGCAACTATTTTGCCGACTCCAAGTCCGGCACACCGGGGGCCGACAACTACAAGGTCAAGGGCAACATCCACTGGCTGTCGGCACGGCACGCCTACGCGACGGAGGTGCGGCTCTACGACCGGCTGTTTGCCGTCGAAGCACCCGGCAGCGGTGGCGGCAATTTCATCGCCGACCTCAACCCGAACTCGAAAGCCGTCATCACCGCGCAACTGGAACCCGCGCTGAAAGATGCCGCCGCCGAGGAACGCTTCCAGTTCGAGCGTCACGGCTATTTCGTCGCCGATCGCGTCGACTCCCGGCCGGGCGCACCGGTGTTCAATCGCGCGGTCACGCTGAAGGATTCCTGGAGCAAAGGAAAATAAGATGGCCGGCGGCTGGGGCTGTCCCCACGAAGTCAATGACACCTGCAGCAAGATCAACCACCTGCCCTGCGATCCGGGCATGAAAGGTTGCGTGCTGGCGGGACGTTTTGTCTTCGCCAACGAAGACAAGAATGCCCGGCTGCGCGAGAAACAGGCCCGTGCCGAAAACACGGCGGCCGATGACGATACCTCGGCACTGCATCCGTGATGGACATGCGGAAAATCAACTCCGGGCGGCTGCGCGCCATCGGCTTCGACGAAAAAACCCGCCGCCTGCGTGTGCAGATGGATGACGGCGCGCTGTTGGAATACGACAACTTCACGCCCGAAATGTGGCGGCGCCTGTCATCATCCACCGCGCCGTGGAGCTATTACCGCGACAATATCGAGGAAGAACTGCATCCCCGTCGTGTCAGCGCAGTTGGCGCGGCCAAACGCAATCCGCTCGACGACCTGTTCTCATAGAAAGCCGCCATGCCAGCCCAGTCCGCCAAACCACCCGCCCGCCCGGCAGCCAAACCGCGCACCAGTCCAGCCACCAAGCCCGCAGCCAGGCCGGCGGCAAAATCCGTCAAGTCCTCCGTCAAGTCCTCCGTCAAGACACCCGTCAAACTATCCGTCAAACCATCCGTCAGGCCATCCGTCAGACCGGTGGCAAAAGCAGCAGGCACGGCAAAGACCCTGCCTCGCCCGGCAACCGCCGGCGATATCGGCCCGATCAGTTCCGCCGGCCGGATCGAAACCTTTGCCGTGGGCCAAGCGGTCGATGCCGCGCAGGAAGCCCGACTGGCAGCGATCCGCGACATTACCTCCGGCATCGGCAGGGACGAGGCACGCAGCGTGTTGCGCACTCTGCTCAAGGAACAGAAGCTGGCCGCCGACAAACAGGGCATCAACCCCGACCACGAACTGACCCCCAACTGGCGCACCGGCGGCTACCCCTACAAGAACCTGATGACGCGGCGCAATTACGAGCGGAATAAATACCGCCTGCAGGTCGAACTGCTCAAATTGCAGGCCTGGGTCAAGGAAACCGGCCAGCGCGTGGTGATTCTCTTCGAAGGCCGCGACGCCGCCGGCAAGGGCGGCACCATCAAGCGTTTCATGGAGCATCTCAATCCGCGCGGCGCGCGCGTCGTCGCGCTGGAGAAACCCTCGGAAGTGGAACGCGGCCAGTGGTATTTCCAGCGCTATGTGCAGCACCTGCCAACGGCGGGCGAAATCGTGCTGTTCGATCGCTCTTGGTACAACCGCGCCGGTGTCGAGCGCGTCATGGGATTCTGCACCGATGCCGAATACCAGGAATACATGCGCCAGGCACCCGAATTCGAACGCATGATGGTGAGGAACGGCGCCCACCTCATCAAGTTCTGGTTCTCGGTGTCGCGCGAGGAGCAGCGCCGCCGCTTCAAGGAGCGGCGCGTGCACCCGCTCAAGCAGTGGAAGCTGTCACCGATCGACCTCGCCTCGCTCGACAAGTGGGACAGCTACACCAAGGCCAAGGAAGCGATGTTCTTCCATACCGACACCGCCGACGCACCGTGGACCGTGATCAAGTCCGACTGCAAGAAGCGCGCGCGGCTGAACGCCCTGCGCTACATCCTGCATCGCCTGCCCTATGCCAACAAGGATACCGGCCGCATCGGCCCCCTCGACCCGCTCATCGTCGGCCGCGCCAACGTAGTCTACGAACAAGGCGAAGATCTGGGCATCCCCATTCTGTGAACGGTGGCCCGCCCCCTCCCGACCTCCCCCTCGCAGGGGATTAAACGCCCGCCCCCTCCCGGCCTCCCCCTCGCAGGGGAGGTGACAGTGGCTCGCTGCGCTCGTCTGTTACGGGGCACTCCCGTTCATGCTTTGGAGCGGGTTGCGGCTGGCGCCGCGTGCCGTCTCGCCTTGGGGCGGCCCGGCGGCGAGACTGCCGGGGTTGGCTTTCTCCCCTCGCCCCTTGCGGGAGAGGGGCCGGGGGAGAGGGGGAGCCATCAGAATGCCCTTCGCCCGCAAGCGGGCGAAGGGCGGCCCGGCGGCGAGACTGTGCTAGTGTGAAGACTGAAGGGAAAACCACATGGTCGATCTGCTCGCCCTGTTGCAACCGGTCGTAACCGACCGTGAAAGCCTGCAGGAATTCATCGAGGACCTGGAGGATCTGGCGCCCGGCATCGAGAACGACGTGGCCGCACTGCGCCGCTCGCCCACCGACCGCGCCCTGATCGCCAGCCTGTTCCGCTCCCTGCACACCATCAAGGGCGATGCGGCCATCTGCAAGGTGGGGGTCGGCGTGATGATCTGTCACCCCATCGAAAGCCTGTTGTCGCGTTGCCGCGATGGCGAGGTGGTGTTTTCTGCGCTGCTGGCGGAAGTGGTGCTGCTGGCGCTCGATCGCCTCGAACTGACCGTCGAGGCGCTGAATACCGGCCATGACGTGGCGCACCTGCGCTTGCCCGAACTGGTCGGCGGGCTGGAAGGCATGGCCACGGCCCTCCCTGCCGAAATCATCAATCGCGCGGTCAGCACCATCGAAGCGGTCACCGGATTCAAACCCATACAAGCGGGCGGCGAATCGCCGCCGGCAAGCGCGGCAATTGCGCCACGTCCCACGCTGGCTGCCCTGCCTGCCGACCTGGCTGCCGACCTGCGCTTCTTTCGCACTCTGGCATTGCAGCTCGAGTCACGCTCGCCATTATTCAAGGGCCGCACCGAACGGCTCCTGCGTCTGGCGCTCGACACCAATGCCGTGGCCGGCAACCTGGTGGATACCAGCCAACTCGAAACCGCCGTCTACATGCACGACGTGGGCATGATGTTCGCGCCCGAATCAGTCTGGCTCAAGGTTGGCAAGCTCAGCGACGAGGACAAGCGCCAGTTGCGCGAACATCCCGGCCACGCTGCCGGTCTGCTCGAACGCATGCACGGCTGGACAGCCGCTGCCGCAATGGTCGCCCAGCACCATGAAATGCCTGATGGCGGCGGTTACCCGGCCAGCCTGCAAGCCGCGGCGATTTGCCCGGGCGCGAAAATACTCGCCATCGTCGACGCCTTCGAAGCGGTAACGCTCAAGCACAGCCACCGCGGCCAGACGCGCTCGCTGGTGCGCGCCATCGCCGAAGTCAATGCCTGCGACAACCAGTTCGCCAGCGAGTGGATCGGCCCGTTCAATGCCGTGATCCGCAAGATGGTCGAGGCCTGATGGCGGCAACAGCCGTCGCAGTGCGCCTGCCGAAATTTCCCGAGTGCTGGGAATCTTGCGGGAACTGCGGCCAGAGCGCCGTGCTGGTGCTGGAAGTGCATGTCAGGCCCGGCGATATCCTGCGCCACGACGACAACCTGATCACCCTCGAAACCGGGAAAACCGCGCTCGACATTCCCTCGCCGCACGCCGGCACCATCGTCGCGGTATTTGTTAGTCTGAAGTTCCGCTCTGCCGTAGTCACGATGAACACGCCAACTGCCTGATATTGATGGGGAATTGGAGAGTTATTCGGCTTGTTCTTGATTGATTATGTAGTCACTAAATAGATTGACTTATGCCGGTCAATAGCCT
>JAUXOM010000023.1 GCA_030682175.1 Rhodocyclaceae bacterium | reverse complement strand
AGCCATGGCTTGCTCCTGTCAAAGTCGAGGCGGATTGCCTCGTCTCCAACATCGGCAGTTTCATGGCCTGTGCAAAACTACCACCGCTTCCGTCACCCACCTCTGCCTGCACTTCCTTACCGCGCGAGCGGTTTAGTCCTCCGGCCTGATGGCCTCCCTGCTGCGGGACGGCGGAAACTGCAGCGGTTGAAAATGCGCTTATCGCCAGCAAACATTCGGGGAAACAACGGTTTCCGCCGTACCCGCTACGGGGCATTTCATCCCGCCAGCGCCGACTTCTGCGAAAGGCATGCTCCACGCCTAAACTAACGACATTAGACAGACCACAATCGAACCGCTGTGAGGAGGTCGCCACTCCGCAACAAGTATTCCAATGTCGCAGGTCGGCAACGGCCCCAGATACCTCTGGTAGTCACGCCGGCGTTCGCCAGATTACTGCGTCACGCTACGCGGCCACATCGCGCCAGCCATAAACATCACCACCGTCCCGTGAATACCCGCCGTCACCACCAAAAACCACAATGGGACGATGGGCCTGCGCGCCGGCAAAGCGGTACCAGGTGTTGCAGGCATCGAACCAATCCGGCGCGAACGTAGCACCGGACTTGATTTCCACCGCCTGCAGGCCAATCGGCGTTTCGTAGAGCAGGTCAATCTCATGGCCGACATTGTCCCGCCAGAAATACAACTGGGCCGGTTGCCCGAGATTGAAGCGCTGCTTGGCGAATTCGCTGACGACCCAGGTCTCGAAGATGGCGCCGCGCAGGGGGTGCAGCGCCAGTGTCGTCGCATCGCGTATGCCCAGCAGCCAGGTGAGTAGCCCGGTGTCGAGGAAATAGAGCTTTGGCGTTTTAACCAGACGCTTGCCAAAGTTGCGGTGGTAGGGCGGCAGGCGCATAACCAGGTAGCTGGCTTCGAGCACCTCCAGCCACTCGCGTGCCGTCACTGCGGAAATGCCGCAGTCGGCACCGAGTGCCGCCAGATTCAGCAATTGCCCGGAGCGTGCGGCGCACAGGCGCAAAAAGCGCTGGAACAGGCCGAGGTCGCGTATCGCCAGCAATTGCCGGGCGTCGCGTTCGACGTAGGTGGCGACATAATTGGGGAACCAGTCGCTGCCGGCAAGCGGACGGTCGAACAGGGCCGGATAGCCGCCGGTCAGCAGCGCAGCATCCAGATCGTCGGGCAGCAGGCCGGCGGCATTGATCTCGGCGGCTGACAACGGCAGCAACTCGACGCGTCCGACCCGGCCAGCCAGCGACTGGGTGATCCCGGCCAGCAAGTCGAACTGGGCCGACCCGGTGAGGACGAACTCACCCATCCGTCGGCGCTCATCCACTTCACCCTGCAGCCAGGAGAACAGGCCAGGGCAACGCTGCGCCTCGTCGATGATGGCGCCGCGGTGGAAGCGCGCAAGGAAGCGGCGGGGGTCGCCTTCGGCAAATTCCCGCTCATCCGGGTTCTCCAGCGAGACATAAGGCTTGTCCGGGAAGGCGTGCCGAGCGAGCGTCGTCTTGCCGGACTGGCGCGGGCCGGTCAGAGCAAGAATCGGAAAGCCCCTGGTCAGGTGCTCAAGGGTTGACAAACACGCACGCGGAATCATTTCTTACAAATCAAAGTTTCAAACATGGAATTGATGGTAACGCGGTCAAGCGAATGCTGCAAGTGGAATTCTGACGTGGTTATGGAGCGCGCTCCCCCAAAGGAAAAGCGGCCTGGCTCGAATGAATACTACATCGACAATCGTGGCGCGCCGGCGACCACCTACCCGTTCAATCCCAACGGCTCGCCCGAAGGCATCACCGGCCTGACCACCCCGGATGGTCGCTTCACCATCATGATGCCGCACCCCGAACGGGTTTTCCGCAGTTCGCAGATGTCCTGGCATCCGGCCGGGCTGGGTGAGGATTCACCGTGGATGAGGATGTTCCGCAACGCGCGCAAGTGGGTCGGTTAGCCGCGAGTCATTCGCCCCGGGCAGTGCTTGGGAAGCTGTTCGGGGGCGTTCTTCGCGGGGCAGCACCGGGATAGGTGCTGCCTGACTAACGCTGCGCAATCTGACCGTTGTTATCCGAAATGTAGATTTCGACGCGACGGTTCAACTGGCGGCTCTGGTTCGTGTCATTGGCGGCAACCGGAAAGGCTTCACCGTAGCCGCGCATGGCGACTCGCTCGCGGGCCACGCCCATGTCAGTCAGAACGCTGAATACCGCGCCAGCACGCCGTTCAGACAATTCCTGGTTATGGGCTGTACTGCCGGTGCTGTCGGTAAAGCCTTCAATGAGCACACTGCGTTGCGGATGCTGTTGCAGCACGCTAGCCAGCTTTTGTGCAGTGCGAATGCCGTCCGGGTTCAGCTGCGCCTGATCAGTGGCGAACAGTACGTCGCCGAGCGTGATGACGATTCCACGCTCGGTTTTCTTCGCCGCGAGATCGGCCAGCTGGGCTTCGAGGCTTGCCGTACGCGCTTGTGCTTCCTCCATCTGGCGCTGGGCTTCGGCGGCATCTCCTTTGGCAATGCGTGTCGCTATCTGGGCATTTTCTGCACTGGCGCGGGCCTGGTCGGCTTCGTTGGTGCGTTGAATCAGGATCATTTGATCGCGCTCCTTGGCGGAGTTGGCGACATCGGCTTCGGCCGATTTCTGTTTTGCCACTTCCTGGGTCAGGGCGATCTTTTGCCTGGCCAGATAGGCCAGCTTGTCGATCTTTGCGTCGCTGTCATTTGCACGGGCGGCAGCATTGGCATTTTCCATGGCGTCGCTGGCCTGCTTCATTTCCAGTGGCGCGTAAATCGCTGTCTTCGGATTGCCTTGTGCAGCAGCATAGTCGCTGCGTGTCTGATCCAGCAGGCTGGTACTGGCCGGCATTGAACTGCAAGCGCCGATCAGGGCGGCAATGGTGAGCAGGGCAGGCAGGCGATAGTTCTTTTTCATGATCGGATTCCTCGATGGGCGTGGCTGAGCGTAACTGGTCAGATTGGGGTGGGGGCGGCTGAAGGTTTTATTTGTTGGCACGTTCCAGCTCTTCACGCAGTACACGGATGTCGTCCTGCAGTGCATCCGCGGCCATTTGTGCTTTGGCTGAATTGGCCTTGCCTTGTGCCAGCTTGGCATCGGCCTGGGCCTGGTTGGCAAGGTCGATGGCCAGCTTGTAATCCTTGGCGGCCATGGCCTTGTTGGCCAGGGCCATCTTTTCCCGTGCTGCCCTCATTTCGACGGGGGCAAATTCAGCCGCCCCCGCGCCGGCGGCATTGTCTACCGCCGCTTTCGAGACGGCAACATCGGCCGTGGCGGGTGTCTTGAGGTTGCCGCAGGCGGCGGTCAACAGTACGGCCGAGCCGAGCAGAACCGTGGTCAAGCGTTTTAAATTGGGTGTCATCATTTACTCCGGTGAGCCGCAAGGGGAATGCGGATAATTTCTTGCTGGGTGGAGTTATAGGCGGTCACTAGCGGTGCGTCGGTACGTTGACACACACATGATGTATGCATTAGCTTGCGCACCCCCTTGGGGAATTCCCGATAACGGATGGACTTGGCGATGTGATCGTCACAGCCAGCGGCAGTGTGCGCATTTCGCGGAACGTTACCCTTGGCGGCTGCATGAATTTGGATAAATGACGTCTGGCGTGTATTTGCGCGCAAATGGAATCGCCGGGCTGCCGTAGCGTTTGGCCAGGGACACCTCGGTCAGGCGGTTCTTCTGCTAGCGGGCCACTAGGTGGGTCACCTGGGCACGGCTGTAGCCACCCGCAATCTTTGCGACGAAGGCATCCGAGTCGCACCCCTTGTCGGCGACGATAAAGCCTGCAGGTTGGTCCTTGATCAGCGCAGCGGCCTGATCGATATCGGCGATCTATCCGGTCGAGAGGATCACACGCAGCGGATTGCCCAAGGCGTCGACGGCCACATGCAGCTCGGTCGTCAGTCCGCCCCGCGAACAGCCGATCTCCTGACCCCCGGGATATTTTGGCGCCGGCTCGCGGTGTCGGTCTCCGTGCTCGTCACCATCGTCAAGAAGAGTCTCAACTTTGATGCCTCACTCTACACTTTGCTACAGATATTGTCGGTCTCGCTTTTCGAGAAGATGCCTTTGCAGCAAGCCTTTCCGGACAGCGGCTCCAGTTCCGATACCATCGCTATCAACAACCAATTTGATCTATTCGCGTTTTGACTGGACAGCAGTGATACTAGCAGTAACATGGAAGTTGTTTCCAAATCCGGAACCCTCTACTCATTTCGATGACTCCCGAAGAAATTAGTCCGAAGGCGATTTGCGCCCATTCGCAACCGCAACAAACCAGCACCGCGCAGCGGATGCTGGTGGTCGTGGCGATCGCTGCACTTGTGCTGCTGACATGGCAACTATCGGGTGTTCTTTTGTTGCTGTTCGGCGCGATCATTCTTGCCACGGCGCTGCGTGCGGCCGCTGCACTAATCGAGCGATACTTGCGCTTGTCGCCGCGAATGGCCGTGGCGACCGCCATCTTTCTCGCCAGCGCCATGATTGTTGCGGGAACGTGGCTCATCGGCGATCGGCTGGCGGAGCAATTCCTTAACCTTCGGCAACGGGTGCCTGAGGCGCTTGCCGCACTCACCGTTTGGTTGAACAACCACCCGATCGGCTTGCAGATCCTTGGAGTCTGGGACAGTGCCAAGGAAGGGGAGGTCCCCTGGGTGAGAGTTGCGAATGTGGCCACGTTGACCGTAGGTGCGATTGGCGCCATCGGGTTGGTGTTGGTCCTCGCCGTCTACCTCGCCGTCGATCCTGCGCAGTATCGCCAAGGACTCGTCCGACTGATTCCACCCGCCTATCGCGATCAGATCGATGCAGCACTTGATGCCAGCGGGCAGGCCTTGTCGAAGTGGCTGATGGGTCAGGGCATCTCGATGCTTTTCGTGGGGTCAGCAACCGGCTTCGGTCTAGCTGCCTTGGGGATGCCGTTGGCACTGTCGCTCGGCGTGATTGCAGGCGTGCTGGCGTTCATCCCATTCTTCGGCCCCGTAGCCTCCGGCGTTCTGGCGGTCATACTCGCGTTCATGCAGGGGCCAACACAAGCCTTGTATGTTGCCGGCTTATGCATATTGATCCAACAGATCGAAGGAAATCTCGTAATGCCCTTTGTTCAACGCTGGGCGGTCGAACTGCCGCCAGTGCTTGGAATTATCGCAGCGTTAATATTCGGTTTGCTATTCGGCATCGTAGGGGTGGTGTTCGCCACGCCGTTGATGGTGGTCGCGATGGTACTGGTGCAGAAACTATACATCGAGGGGGTTCTTGAATCCGGATCGCGTTCCCGCGCACCAGGTATTTGAACGGCTTCCGCCGAACTTGCGCGCCTTCGCGCACTTCGTTGGCATCGGGCAAGGAAGCCGACACTATTGGCAATGCAATGGCAGTGACCGAAGGTAGCGGCCGGTGACTCAACCGGCGATGAGACACCCCACCACTAAGCAACCACCGCAGCAAGCGCTGCCTCTCGACGAACCCAGTCTGGATAAGCTCGAAACGCCGTCTGCGACGAAGCCGGTCGATGTGGATAAAGTCGGAAATCCCCGCCCTTTGCCCACGCATATTCATCTGCATGAATACCCCACGCCATCAGAAAGACTTCATCGCTCACTTGAGCGAACGCGCACTTGACTGCTGCGCACCGACTGAAATGAGTGTCACCACTGCGAGCCATCCGGCAGCAACGGTCGATGGCCGTCCAACGGAACTGTAGAACGGTCCCCTCAGGCACATGGTCTTCCATACTGCAGGTGTAAAACAGCTGCTCACGTCCTGTTGCTTGACGACCCATCATGGCAAGGCATCCTCCCGGACAATGCCAATATCATATCATTAATGTATATGGCATGCAGCGGAGTTATTCAGCAGAATAAGTTTTTTGCAGCCATGATCGTCAGCAATCCTCCGGCTAGCCGCTGCCGAAAGAAGGCTTCAGCCTGCCCGCAGGTAGTCGCGCCATTGCTCGAACAGTCGGCGGTCGGCGGCACAGACGGCTGAGCGCGGCACGAGGTCCAGTGGCGCGGGGCGGCCGTCGAGGGTGTCGGCATGGCCGCCGGCCTCCGCGAGGATCAGGCTGCCGGCGGCATAGTCCCAAAGGCTTTGGCGGCCATGCAGGTAGAGATGGAAGCGGCCTGCCGCCACCCAGCACCAGTCGAGCGCCACCGAGCCGATCGAGCGCTGTGACGAGTAGGGCGGCGTCGCGGCGATGCGCGCGGCCAGCGTGGCGGGCAGGCGTTTGAAGTCGATGCAGGCCGTGGCCTTGGCGAGCGGGATGCCGGGCGACGGGGCGCCGAGCGCTGCGCCGTTGAGCGTGGCGCCGTGGCCGCGCAGGGCGGCGAAGGATTCATCGTGCATCGGGTCGAAAACGATGCCGGCCTCGATGCGGCCCTGGCGCATCAGGGCCAGCGAAACGGCGAACAGCGGGATGCCGGCGGCGAAGTTGCTGGTGCCGTCGAGTGGATCGAGAATCCACAGCCCGCCGTCTTCAGCGCCAGGCGCCACGCCGGCCTCGACCAGCAGTCGTTGCTGTTCCGCCGCGGTCATTTCCTCGCCGAGCAGGGCGATGCCGGGGTGCCGTGCCGCCAGCGCCGACTTCAGGCGCGCTTGCATCGCCAGGTCGGCCTCGGTCAACCAACTGCCGTCCTCCTTCTCGTGGCGTGTGGTGCGGCGAAAGCGCTCGAGCAATTCCTCGCGCGCCGCAGTGCGGACCAGGGTTTCAAGGGCGGCTAGGTCGGCTGGGGTCATGGCTGGCTGGCATGCAATGGTGGTGGAATGAATATTGTATGTGCAGTCTTGCTGCTCCGCAGCGCATGGTGATCCGGGTGAGGTTGTCTATCATGAAGCAGAGGACTTGCTAGCGAACAGCCAACGCGGGTTTGGCGACCATGAATTCTTCCGGCATGAGCATTGCCCAACAGGCGCCCGAGGCGGCGCTGGCCGCGCTGAGAAGCGGTGCGCAGGGCTTGTCGGCAGACGAGGCGCGCAGGCGTCTGAAGGAATTCGGTTTCAACCGGGTTGAGGCGGTTCCCCGCGAACCGCTGTGGCTGACGCTGCTGCGCGAATTCAGCCATTTCTTTGCGCTGATTCTCTGGCTGGCGGCGGGACTGGCTTTTCTGGCGGCGCACTTCGCGCCGGGGCAGGGGATGGCCGAACTGGGCCTGGCCATCGTCGGCGTGATTGTCGTCAATGGCTGTTTTTCCTTCTGGCAGAGCTATCGTGCCGAGCAGGCGCTGGCGGCGCTGCGCCAGTTGTTGCCGCAACAGGTGCAGGTGCGCCGCGACGGACGAGCGCTCGAAGTGCCGGCAACCGAACTGGTGCCCGGTGACCTGGTGCTGCTGGCCGAAGGCGTCAAGGTGCCGGCGGACTGCCGCCTGGTGGAGAGTTGGGGGCTGCGCGTTAACATCGCCACGCTGACCGGCGAGTCGCGGCCCCGTCCCCGCAGTGCCGCAGCGGTTAGCGATGCGATAGCCGACCCGCTGACAGCGCGCTGCCTGGTGTTGGCCGGCACGCTGATCGTCGCGGGCGAATGCAGCGCCGTCGTTTACGCCACCGGCATGCGTACCGAATTCGGCCGCATCGCGCATCTGGCGCAAACGGCCGGTGAAGTCGAATCGCCGTTGCAAAGCGAAATCCGCCGCGTTTCGCGACTGGTCGCCCTACTTGCGCTGGGTCTGGGCATCCTATTCTTTGCCATCGGCCAAGCCATCGGCCTGCCGTTCTGGGTCAATTTCATCTTCGCCATCGGCATCATTGTGGCCAACGTGCCGGAGGGGCTGCTGCCGACGGTGACGCTCTCCCTGGCCATGGCGACTCAGCGCATGGCCAGGCGCAATGCGCTGGTGCGCCATCTGCCGGCGGTCGAGACGCTGGGCAGCGCAACGGTCATCCTGACCGACAAGACCGGCACCCTGACGCAGAATCGCATGACGGTGCGGGAACTGTTCGTCGGCGGGCGTCATCATCTCGCACCGGAGCGCTGGCCGCGCGCCGACGACCTGCGGTTGCGCGCCGTCGCCCGCTTCTGCCACGGCCTAAAGTAGCCCGAGGGGGCCGTGGCAAC
>JAUXOM010000093.1 GCA_030682175.1 Rhodocyclaceae bacterium | reverse complement strand
GGCTATTGACCGGCATAAGTCAATCTATTTAGTGACTACATAATCAATCAAGAACAAGCCGAATAACTCTCCAATTCCCCATCAATATCAGGCAGTTGGCGTGTTCATCGTGACTACGGCAGAGCGGAACTTCAGACTAATGGTGACGTTGTTAGTTACCAGTTGAGCGGAGAGTGTTGCGCCGGAGATGTTGCCACCGGAGGCGGAAATGTAGAAATCCAGCGGATCGATCAGCCAGGTGCCTGTCAGGCCCAAAGGTGCGGCGGTGGTGACTTTGACGTCATTCGCGATCTTCACAAACGCCGCCGAGGTTTCGATGAAGCCGCCATTGCCGCCGTTAGGGGCGCTGGCATCGAGCGTGCCGCCGACGTTCACCGTGCCGCTTTGCATGTCGCCCATCAGCATGATCGTGCCGTTGCGGTTCTCGATGGTCTGCGCCTGGATCACGCCAGTGTTGTTCACCACGGTCTGCAGCAGATCTCCCGCAGCCTGCGCGGTCAGCAGCACCCGCCCGCCATCGGCCTGGATCAGGCCGCCGTTCTGTATCAGTGCATTCACCGCGCCCTGGTTCACCGTGACATTGAGCAGGCCGTCACCGGCGACGTCGAGAGTGATGGCATTGCCCGCGGCGAGTGTCACCGTGCCGAGCCTGGCCACGATGGTGCCGTCGTTGCCGACGTTGGCGCCGAGCAGAGCGACATAGCCACCGTCGGCGTTGATTGTTCCCTGATTGAGGACTGTGCCACCAGTACCGGAGAAGTTATAGTTGCCGGCCATGAAGTCGCTGTCGGTCATGTTCAGGGTGGAAGCGACCAGGCCTCCGACGTTGACCTGCGAACCGTGACCGAACAGGATGCCGTTGGGATTGACGAGGAACACCTTGCCGTTGGCCGACAGGCTGCCGAAGATGTTCGAGGGATCCGCCCCCAGCACACGGTTGAGTGCGACCGAACTGCTGTTGGGCTGGATGAACTGAACCGCTTCTCCTGCGCCGATGCTGAAGCTTTGCCAGTTGATTGCCACATTCTGGCTCGACTGGGTGATGGTGGTGCTGTTCGCGGTACTGCTGAAGCTGGCGCCCCCTGCGGTAACGACGCCATCCACGGGCAAGGCGAAGACATTCGCGCCAAACGCCATCATCAGGGAAACGGCCAGGGCTTTCAGGGCGAAGCGCGTATTCCCCGCCACCGCGCCCACCACCGCCGTTGCGCCGGGCGACGATTTCTTGCCGGCGCTTGTGGCGTTTTCGGAAACGGCGACAAAGGTGCCGGTCTTGTCGTTCCAGATCGATCGGTAGATAGAGTTCATTTTATTTGTTCCATTCTTCGTTAAATATTGGTGAGCAAGCTTTTGTTTATGCTTGCCTTGCTCAGAAATATTTCACGAGCTGTATCCAGAATCGGCCCGACTTGTCGGGGGCTGACGTCGGCTTCTCGTTGCCCAGCTTGACGGCGTAATAGGCCCTCGCGACAAAATTGTTGGGGTCTGTCCAGTTGATCCCCACACCGGCACCGCTCAGGGTCCTGGTGTTGTCCCCGTCCGCCCAGGGGTTCTTGTGGGTCTTGACACTGCCAGTATCGACGAAGCCGATCAGATGCATCTGTCCGGGCGTGGTTACGGAGAACTTCGGCAGCAGATATCTGGCTTCCAGATTCAGCACATAGCCCTCGTCGGCATAGGCTTCGCCTTCCGGATAGGCGCGCACGCCGTACATTCCGCCGAGTCCCATTTTCTCGGAAGAGTCGAGGTTCTTCGAGGCGATCTGGCTGTTGAGCGCGGCGGAAAGCGAGACTGTATCGGTGACGCGCTGCAGCCGCGAGGCCCGGAAGCCGAGTTTGTTGAAATGGCCGTTGGTTTGCGCCGTCGCCGCATCGATGGCCCGCGCGGCAGGCGTTTCGATATCGATGTTGCCGGTGGACCAGGTCAGCGCATAACCCGTTATGCCACCGCCGCCAAAATTGTCGCGCTGATTGCCGTAGAGGCTGGCCGACAAAACCTGCGCCTTCTTGTCGGTTAGCCCCGGCGGAGTGGTCGCGTCGATCTTGTCCTGAAATGTCTTGTCTTCATAGACGAGACCGGCGGAGAGATTGCTGTTGCGCGAGCGGATCAGGGGGTAGCTGCCATAGATGCTGGCGATCTCCGCCGTTCCGTTGGCCTGCAGGGGTGCGTACTCCTTGCCTAGTTCGTATCTCATGGCGCTGTAAGCAACCCCGGCCGTGGCTTTGCCGAACTGCATCTGATACGAGCCGCGGACATAGTTCAGTCCGGATCCCGCAGTCATTGCGCGCAACGAGGCAACGTCGCCACGCCCAGCCAGGTTGTTGAGGTTGACTGTCGCTCCCAGGCGGTATTCGCCAGTGTAACGGTTGCCGGCGTTGTCAAAATCAACTTCTCCCGAGACGAGCGGTCCCGGTGTGAGATTCACGATGAGGTCGGATGCGCCCACCGAAGCCCCTGGAACCAGCGCCGCCTTGACATTCACTCCGGGAAGGTCAGACAGCGACAGCAGACGGCTCCCGAGAGGATCGGCTTCGATCACGTCACCCTCGTTCAGGCCGCTGAGCTGGCTGTTCGCCAGATCACTGGAGAGCCTAGTCTGGTTGTTCAGCGTGATCTTGCCATATTCGCCCTCGATCACGGCGATGGTCACGGTGCCATCCTTGACGTCCTGCGCCGGCAGGTAGGCCTGGGCAACGAAGTAGCCGTTGCCGCGATAATGGTTGCCGATCCTTGATGCCATGCGGCGCAGGTCGGTGAGCGTCAGTTCGCTTCCCGGCGTGAACCCGGCGACGGCGATCAGATCGGCTTCGGAATACACCTTCGCGCCCGTCACATTCAAGTTCTTGACGAGAATTTTGACGCTGTCGGCTGGCGCGGTGGGCGGGATGACCGGTGGCGCGACCTCGACATTGGGTTCGAATTTCTGCGGGACCGGGGCCGGCGGAATCTGCTGCATCTGACTGCCGGCGTTTGGTAGCTGCTGGGCGAAGACGCTTTGGCTCAATGCCAGCAGAGTACACGAAATGAGTTTATTTGTTGTCATGGTCTCTTTCTAAGGTAACTGCAATTCATGATTTCCCGGAGCGGATTCTGGCTACGCGCAAACACCTTGTCGGTGTGTTGTCGCACATAGGACAAGAGAATAAACAGTGCACGCCAGCGGTGACTACTACAGCCCAGTAGTATCTATGGAAGCGCTGATCAATCCCGGATTTGTCATTCCGGCGAAAGCCGGAATCCAGGAAAATCAACAAGCTGGACACCGGCCTACGCCGGTGTGACGGACTTGATCAGCGCGTCCCTATCTCTCTCAACGGTTTATTCTTGGCTTTGTCCTCCAATGTAAGTGTGAGCCTGAACTGGGGGGGCTCCCCGCCCCAGCAGAAAAAGCGCACAATTCATGCGTTACTGAACCGGACAGGTCTAAATACCCGCGACAGGGAGAGTCAAGCATGGCAACGGGCACGCATCTGATAGCCTCAATGACGCCGCAGCTTACTTTTCGCGCGATCAATGAGGCGGTGGAAGCGCATTTCGATCCGCTGGGCGTGGTGGTGCCGCTGTTGCATGCCCAACTGGCCTGGGCGACGCACCCACAGGAGCTTGCCGAGGCCGCCACGGAATTATCGACGCGCGTGCTGGCGCTGCAGTGGCATTCGTGGCGGCGGATGCTCGGCCTGCCGAGCGAGGATGTCGAAAAGCCGCATCCGGACGATACCCGGTTTGCCGATCCGGTGTGGCAGGAATCGGCGACCTGGGATGTCGCCAAGCAGTGGTATCTGCTGACCACTCACCATATTCAGGACATGCTCTACCAGTCGCCCGGCATGTCGAGCCGGGATCGCCGCCGTGCCGCGTTCTGGTGGCGCGAATGGCTCAATGCGATGGCGCCGACAAATTTCCTGCCGAGCAATCCGGTGGCGCTGCGAAAAGCTGTCGAGAGCAACGGTGAAAGCCTGTTGCGCGGCATGCGCACTTTCCTGGAGGACGCGCTGGCCGGCAACATCCGCATGACGCGACCGGATGATTTCAAGGTCGGCGTCAATCTCGCGACGACACCCGGCAAGGTGGTTCTGCAAAATCGCCTGCTCGAGGTGATCCACTATGCTCCCACCGCAACGCAGACCTACCGCACGCCGCTCCTGATTGTCACGCCGTGGATCAACAAGTATTACATCCTCGACCTGACGCCGAAAAAGAGCCTGGTCAGGTTCCTGCTCGACCAGGGATTCGATGTCTATATCACCAGTTGGAAGAATCCGGATGCCGCGATGGCTGATGTCGGCTTTGACGATTACCTGAGCGAAGGCATTGACGCCGCCATCGCGGCGGTGCGCAGCATCGCAAAATGCGCCAAGGTGCATGTGGCAGGCTACTGCATCGGCGGGGCGGCCCTGGCCGCCTGGCTGGCCTGGGCGAACCGTCACTACACTGCCAGGGACGTGCCAGTGGCGAGCGCAAGCTTTCTCACCACTTTGGTGGATTACCACAAGCCGGGCGATGTCGAGGTCTTCCTGGATGAGGGCAGTTTCAAGTATCTGGCCCACAACATGGAACAGAAGGGCTTCCTCGATGGCAAGGAGATGGCCGCCGCCTTTCGCCTGCTGCGCTCGAACAGCCTGATCTGGCATTACGTCGTGCATGGCTACCTGTATGGCGAGACGCCGCCGTCCTTCGATGTGCTGTTCTGGAACATGGATACCACGCGCATGCCGGCCAAAATGCACACCTGGTACCTGCGCAACTTCTATCTTGACAACAAGCTGGTCAAGAAGGACGCCCTGGAGATTGCCGGCCAGCCGATCGATCTTGCCCGCATCGTGCAGCCCGTCTATGCCGTCGCGGCGGCAGATGATCACATCGCGCCGTGGAAGCAGACCTTCCTCGTGAATAATCTGGTTTCCGGGCCGAAACGCTACGTGCTGTCCAGTTCCGGTCATATTTTCGGCATCGTCAATCCGGTGGTGCATCCGCCCAAGCGCGAATACTGGGTCGGCGACACCGAGCGGCACGATAATGCCGAGGACTGGCGCCAGCGCGCCGAGCATCATCCCGGCAGCTGGTGGGAAGACTGGATGCGCTGGCTCAAGCCAAAGTCGGGTGCGCTGGGCAAGCCGCAAGCCCTGTCCAACCAGACCTATCCGGCCGGTGTGGATGCTCCGGGCACCTACGTTCTGGAAAGTTAGAAAGTCGGCGCTGGCGGAATGTTGGGCGTCCCGCCAGCGCAAAAGTCGGCGCTGGCGGGACGGCGCGGGCGGCTTCGGCTATCATTGGAGCCTATAACTTAGGCTTCAGCCTGACGGACAAGCTGTCGGGCGGGGGCATGGAAAGCGACAATGGAACGTTTGGATGATTTTCGCCTGCAACTGGGCAGGCATGAGCTGGTGCCGATCGTCATCGGCGGTATGGGCGTCGATATCTCGACTGCCGAGCTGGCGCTTGAGGCGGCGCGGCTGGGCGGCGTCGGGCATATTTCCGACGCAATGGTGCCGACCGTGGCTGACCGGCGCTTCAAGACCCGCTTCGTCAAGGACAAGCTCAAACAATATAAATACAACGTTGCCAACGACGACAAGTCGGACGTGCAGTTCGACCTCGCGCGCTTGGCCGAAGCAACGCAGATGCATGTTGGCAGCACTATGGCGGCCAAGCGCGGCAGCGGGCTGATCCTCATCAACTGCATGGAAAAGCTGACGATGAATGCGCCGCGCGAGACCTTGCGGGTGCGCTTGCGCTCGGCGCTGGATGCCGGCATCGACGGCATTACGCTGGCGGCCGGCCTGCACTTGGGTTCGTTTGCCATGATGGAGGATCATCCGCGCTTCCACGATGCCAAGCTCGGCATCATCGTGTCGTCATTACGTGCGCTGCAACTGTTCCTGAAAAAGAGCGCCCGTACCCGGCGCCTGCCCGACTACGTGGTTGTCGAAGGCCCGCTGGCGGGTGGCCATCTGGGGTTTGGCATGGATTGGTCGCAATACGATCTGCACACCATCGTCGCCGAAATCCGCGCCTGGATGGCCGCCGAACAACTCGATATCCCGTTGATTCCGGCAGGGGGGATCTTCACCGGCAGTGACGCCGTCGACTTCCTTGCGCATGGCGCCGCAGCCGTGCAGGTGGCGACCCGTTTCACCGTTTCAAAGGAATGCGGACTGCCCGACGACATCAAGCAGGAATACTTCAAGGCCAGCGAAGACGACATCGAAGTCAATGGCATTTCGCCGACCGGCTATCCAATGCGCATGCTGAAGAACAGTCCGGCGATCGGCGACGGCATTCGCCCCAACTGCGAGGCTTACGGCTACATTCTTGATGCCAATGGCAACTGCCAGTACATTCAGGCCTATAACCGCGAAGTTGCCGCCCATCCCGGCGCCAAGAAGGTCAAGGTCTGGGACAAGACCTGCCTGTGCACGCAAATGCGCAATTTCGACCTATGGACCTGCGGCCATTACACCTATCGCCTCAAGGACACCACCGTGCGGCTGCATGACGACAGCTACGCGCTGCTGACCGCCGAGCACATCTTCAACGACTATCGCTACAGCAAGGACAACAGCATTGCCTTGCCGGCGCATCCGCCTGCAGCCTGAAGCACCGGCGCGCGCGGTTCAGGCGCTTGACTGGCGGGCTTCGACAACTGGATTCGGGGTTCATGGAGGCCGCGCCCTTGATGCACATCAAGGCTTGCGACGCTTACTGGGAAGAGAATGAATTGTCCTGTCATTCACCCGTAAGCAGCCATGAACATGTTGACCGAGCCTTTGCGTCACCACCATAAGCATTGCGATGACCTGTTCGTTGCTGCCGAGGCTGCCGCGGCAGCAAGCAACTGGCCGCAATGCCAGGTGCTGCTGGGCCGCCTGGGTGATGCCATTGAAGATCATTTCCGCACCGAGGAAGCCGTATTGTTCCCGGCCTTCGAAGCGGCTACCGGCATGGCGGGCGGGCCAACCCAGATGATGCGTAGCGAGCATGCCCGCATGCGCGAGTTGCTCGGGCAGATGCGCAGTGCGCAGACGGCACAGGAAGGTGAAGCCTTCGCCGGAGCTGCCGAGACGCTGCTGGTGTTCATGCAACAACACAACCTGAAAGAAGAGAACATCCTTTATCCGATGTGCGATCGTTCGCTGGCAGCACAGTCTGAAGGGCTCGCTGCACAGCTTCAAGAAAGCCTGGTGCCCGGGTGTCAAACGAAAAACTGACTTCTCCAGCCAGTCAGGTGATCGACGGTCGCGAGTTGCAGCCGCCGGAACCTCTCGAACAGACGCTCGCTGCCCTGGATTCCCTGCCGGCGGATGGCGAACTGGTGTTGCTGGTGTATTGCCACCCGGTGCCCCTGCTCAATGTCCTGCGCAACAATGGTTTCGTCTGGCAGGAAACGGTCCGCGACGACGGTACGCACGAAATCAGCATCCGGCATGCTGTTTAGGCCCACCCCCTCCCTACCTCCCCCTCGCGGGGGAGGTGACTATCGCTCGCTATGCTCATCTATTACGGCGCGCCCCCGCTCACGCTGGGGAGCGGATTGCGGCTGGCGCCGCGTGCCGCCTTGTGTGCGACAAAGTCGCATTCCGCTGCGCGGAACCAGCCTTCGGCTGTCCTGCGGCCTACGGCCTTGCCTTGGGGCGGCCCGGCGGCAAGGCTGCGGCTGACGCTGCGCAGGACGTGCATCAGAACCTTTCCTTCGAACAGGCGCCCCCGATTTCGGTGCCCTACCGGTTTTTCCTGACGGCGCCGTGGTTTGGCGTCGCGGCCGGGTTGTTGCTGGCATTCATGGGGGAAGACATGCTGGCTTCACGCTGGACGCCAGGGGCGCTGGCGGGCACACATCTGCTGGTTGCCGGTTTCATGTTGCAGGCAATGTGCGGTGCCTTGTTGCAGTTCGTGCCGGTGGCGACCGGAGGCAATATCTGGCAGCCGCGGCGGGTGGCGGCCTGGGTGCATCCACTGCTGATCATTGCGGTCAGCCTGTTGGTAGCGGCCTTCCTGACTCAGCACCCGTTGCTTTTCATTGCAGCGAGCCTGGGATTTACCGCGTCGCTCGTTTTTTACGCGGTGGTGGTCGGTGTGGCGCTGGTACGCACGCCGGCGCAGGGCGCCACCATTGTTGCGCTGCGTATCGCCCTGATCGGCTTGCTGTCGACCCTGGGCCTGGGGGTGACGCTGGCTTATGGACTGGCGTACCCGACTGATCTGCCGCTGCTGGCTTTGACCGACGTGCATGCCGCCTGGGGGCTCGGTGGCTGGGGGCTGATGCTGCTGGCGGGCGTTGCCTATTTCGTCGTGCCGATGTTTCAGCTGACGCCGGCTTATCCGGGCTGGCTGGCACGCGGGGTGCCCTGGTTGTTGTTGGCGCTGCTGCTGGTGTGGTCGCTGCAACTCTTCGGCTTCCCGGATGGCTGGCGCCAACCCGTCTTGCTGGGGGGCTTGGGAACGGCCGGGCTGTTTGCCGGCACAACCCTGTATCTGCAAAGTCGCCGGCGGCGCAAGGTCAGGGATACCAGCTTGCTGTTTTTCTGTACCGCCATGCTGTCGCTAATCGCGCTCCTGTTTTCGGCCATGCTGTTTATCGCGCTGCCGCAGATCGGCAATGATCCGCGTGCCGCCGTGTGGCTCGGCTTGCTCGCCGTGGTGGGGGTTTTTGTCACCGCCATCAATGGCATGCTCTACAAGATCGTACCGTTTCTCAATTGGCTGCATCTGCAACGGCTGTGCGGTTTGGCGACCCTGCCGCCGACCATGAACCAGATGATTCCCGAGCGCATCATGCGCCGCCAGTTTTACCTGCATCTGGCCGCGCTGGCCTTCCTGCTGGCGGCGGTCTGGCTGCCGTCGCTGGCGCGTCCGGCCGGGGTGGTATTTGCGCTGGCCTGCGCCGGGCTGGGGGTCAATCTGGCAGGTGCGCTACGTGCCTACTTGTCCTTCAAAAATCGTATTCGCGCAGCCGCTTGAAATCATTGATGGTGACGCGTCGCGATTGCACGCTGATCAGTTTCGCCTCGGCGAGATCGCGAAAGATGCGCGACAGGGTTTCCGGCGTCAGGTTGAGTCGCGAGGCAATGATCTGCTTGGAAGTGGGCAGGGTAATCTCGACGCTGCCGACACAAGCACCGTTACCCTGGTTCGGGCAATGCTGCAGCAGATAGCCGATGACGCGCTGGGCACTGGAACGCAAGGAATATGATTCGACGTCGCGCATCAGTGTGTGCAGGCGCATCGACATGCTGGCCAACATCCGGCGGGCGAAGGATGGGTCGGTTTCCAGCAACTCGAAAATCGCATCCTTGGTGACATGCAGCAGCAAGGTGTCGGCGATGGCCTCGGCGAATACCGGGTAGGGGCGGTCGATGAACATCACCGTCTCGCCAAAACTTTGCCGCGGCCCGAGAATATCGACAACCTTTTCGTTGCCGGTGGCCGAAGGGAAAGCCAGCTTGATTTGACCGAAGATGATGATATAAAACCCGCGCGGGCTATCGCCCTTCTGCAGCAGCATTTCGCCAGCCGCCAGACGTTTCTCCCGGGAATGCGCGGCGAGGTGCGCCACCTGTTCCGGCGTCAGTTCCTGAAAGAGGGGCTGCCGTACCAGAAAGGCCGGGATGTCGAGATGATTTTCCAGTTGATGGGACATGAAGTGATGTACTGTCGGCCTCTCAGTGGGGCGCAACCTTACCATTATTTTGAGTGGGAATCCGATGCTCTATGTGTTCGTTAAACATTTACACCTTGCCTGTGTGGTTCTGAGTATCACGGGTTTTTGTTTGCGCGGCTTGCTGGCCTGGAAAAAGTCGGCGCTGATGGACCAGCGCTGGATGCGCATCCTGCCCCACATCAACGACACCATTCTGCTGGTGGCAGCACTGATACTGACCGTCTTGATCGGGCATTATCCGTTTGTCGATGCCTGGCTGACCGCCAAGGTGTTTGGCCTGATTGCGTACATCATCCTCGGGTCGCTGGCACTCAGGCCCGGACGCCGTCCGCGCGTGCGGGTGGCTGCCGGGTTTGCTGCCGTGTTGGTCTTTTCCTGGATTGTCTCGGTAGCGATGACCAAGCATCCGCTCGGTCTGTTCGCCTGAATCAGGCCCGCAGTTCGGTGATCGACGTCCGGGTTTTGGCACAGCGGATATTCGCGCGGGTTTTGGCTGGCGCGACAACCAGTGTGCGTTTAGGCGCATGCGGCCGGGATGCGTCAGGGGGGCTCTCGTCCATGTGTGTGGCAGCAAGCGTGACGCGCAGGCGTTGGGGGTTGTTGATCGAAATGCACTTGCCCTGCATCTCGATCAGTCCGGCTTCCGCCAGGTCGTGGAGGATGCGCGACAGGGTTTCCGGCGTCAGGTTGAGGCGCGAAGCGGTGATTTGTTTCGAAGTCGGCAGGATGATGTCGATGCGGTCTTCGCAGTTGCCGTCGCCCGGGCAATGCTGCAGCAGATAGCCGATCACGCGCTGGGCGCTGGAGCGCAGCGTGTAGGATTCAATGTCATGGACAAGCGAATGATTGTGCATCGCGAGTCCGATCAGCATGCGGCGGGCGAAGGAGGGGTCGTTTTCCAGCAGATCGAAGACGACATCCTTGCTGACATGGATAAGCAAGCTATCAATGATTGCCTGGGCGAAAACAGGATAGGGGCGCTGGGCCAGCATCACCGCCTCGCCGAAACTCTGGCTCGGCCCAATCACGTCGACGACTTTTTCGTTGCCACTGAACGAGGGGAATGCGAGTTTGACCTGCCCATAGACAACAAGGTAAAACCCGTTTGCGTCATCGCCCTTCTGGAACAGCATTTCGCCCTTGCTCAGGTATTGCCCCCGGGAGTGTACCGCGAGGAGGGCCGCCTGTCCTTGCGGCAACCCGTCGAACAGCGGCATGCGTGCCAACAATTTTGCGGTGTCGATGCGATTTTCGTTTGGTTGAGGCATACGATGATTCCCGGAAACGACATTTGTTTGCTTATAGAACACCGGCCTGGGCTTTAGTTGAACACTAGAAGTCCGCAGACTAGCTGTGCGGCGCCGAACCGTTGTGCTTTCAATGGATGTTAAACCGCAATCAAGGATGACGAAAGGCTAAGCGAGGGCCGCTGCTGCCAGGCAACTACCTCATAATAGGTATGCGCACTTCCGGGCTTTATTTAGTAATTTACGTAAAATCAAGGCGGTGTAGTGTGCATGTCTTGGTGATGCACTATGCGACCAATACCACGAAATACAGACTAATACCCATAAATATAAAATGGGTAATAACCAATTCACACCGTGATCTTCATTTCATCCATCTCGCAATTACTCCGTGATTCAGTGCTGTTCCGAGTGGGCATTGCGATGGCTACGCTGGCCGTGCTTTCCTTCGCTTCGATAGCGATTTCCACGGTAATTGCCGACGACATCAGCGGCCGGGCCAACGCGGTGAATGTCTCCGGTTCGTTGCGCTTTCTGACTTTTCGCACGCTCAGCGAGTTGCTGCAACCGGAGAAACGCCCCCAGGCACTGGCCACGATTGAAATCTTCGAGCAGCGCCTGCTGGGTCTGGAGCGTTTTGTCGTAGCCAAGGCGCCCCGGGGTGCGGCGTCGGTAGTCGCCGTTCAAGATGTCCTGCATAGATGGAACACCCATTTCCGCGCGCTCGAAATTGCTGCCGCCGAGGGTGATCCATCCGCCCTGAAGCAGGTAGCGCAGGAAATTCCGGACTACGTCGAGCAGATCAATCATGTTGTGTACCTGATCGAGATCGAGCTTGAAAACAAGGCCCGCCTGCTTCAGGTCATTCAACTGGCGCTGCTTGCCTGCATCGTCCTGATCAGCCTGCTTACCCTCTGGATGCTGCGCTGGCAAGTGATCCTTCCCCTGGCCCGGTTGCTGCAGGCCGCAACCACGGTTACGCGGGGATCGTTCTCGGTTCGGGTCGAGCATGTCTCCACTGACGAACTGGGTCAGCTTGGCCGTGCCTTCAACAAAATGGTGGCGGAGATCGCCAGCATGTATGCCCACCTTGAGGACAAGGTGGAGGAAAAGACGCGTGAGCTGACCCGCACCAACCAGTCGCTGGAACTGCTCTACCGGGTCAGTCAGCAACTCTCCGCCAGTGACCTGACGCTTGATACCGTGCAGGTCGTAATGCGCGAGGTCGAGGAGGCGCTGGAGCTTGGCCACAGCATGATCTGCATCAGCGAGAGCGAGAATTTTCCGGCACATGTGGTGACTGGCGACCTTACGGCGGAGGAGTTGCGTGTCTTGTGCGGCCAGGCCGACTGCCGCCAATGCTTTACCCGGGCCGAAGCAGCACTCGTTGCGCAGGCGCAGTCACGTTCCATGATTGCCGTCCCGATTGGCGACGGCGACCGGCTACACGGCGTCCTGCCGATTTTGTTGAAAGATGGCCATCCCTTGACGCAAGAAAAGGCGCGCATCATCGAGACCGTTGGCCACCATATTTCGAATGCCCTGATCAACATGCGGCGCACCGAGGAAAAGCATCGTCTGGCCGTGCTCGAGGAGCGCTCGGTGATTGCTCGCGAGCTTCACGACTCGATCGCCCAGTCGCTGAGTTACCTCCAGATCCAGGTCACACGGCTCGAAAAAAGTCTGGATCGGGGGGGTGATACCCGGGGCATCGCCGATGAACTGAAGCAGGGGCTGAATGGCGTTTATCGTGAATTGCGCGATCTGATCGTGACCTTCCGGCTGCGGATTGGCGAACGTGGTTTCAACGTGGCCTTGCAGGGAACCGTCACCGAGTTCTCCGCCAAGCTGGGTTTCCCGGTCCGGCTGAGCAATGCGCTATCGGGTATCGCGCTTTCCGGCAATGAGGAAATGCACGTCATCCGCATCATCCGCGAAGCCCTGTCCAACATCGAACGTCACGCCGCGGCCCAAAGTGCCCAGGTTGACATCGCCGCCGCCGCCGACCATGTCGTTACCGTGCGCATCGTCGACGACGGCAAGGGCTTCGATACCCGCAAGACACCCGCCAACCACTTCGGCGTCAACATCATGAACGACCGTGCGTTGATCCTTGACGGTCGACTCGATATCGAAACCGCATCCGGCGCCGGTACCGTCGTCACCCTGCATTTTCTGCCGCAGAAATATCGGTAACCCAGCCCATGACAGCCAATACCATGCCCGACACCACCCGCGTTCTCGTCATCGACGACCATCCACTGCTGCGTCGCGGTGTCTGCCAATTGCTCGCCCTGGTCGAGGGTTTCACCGTCGTTGGCGAAGCGGCCAGTGGCCGGGAAGGCATCGAGCTTGCGAAGCAGCTCGACCCGGATCTGATCCTGCTCGACCTCAACATGAAGGGCATCAACGGACTGGAAACGCTACGCACCATGCGTGACATGGGCGTCGACGCGCGCATCATCATGCTCACCGTATCGAATGCACCGGAAGACCTGCTCGCTGCCATCCGCGCCGGTTCCGATGGCTACATCCTGAAGGACAACGACCCGGACAACATCCTCAAAATGATTTGCGACGCCATGCAGGGCCAGAACGTGATCAGTCCGGAACTTGCCAGCCTGCTGGCTACTGCGTTGCGCGAGGAAAGCGAGAGCGAAAGCCGCAATCGGGCCACCCTGACCGAGCGCGAATCGGACATCCTGAGATGCCTGGCCGCCGGCATGTCGAACAAGTTGATCGCCCGCGAACTGGACATCATGGAAAGCACCGTCAAGGTGCATGTACGAAATCTCTTCAAAAAACTGAAATTCCGTTCGCGCGTCGAGGCGGCAGTTTGGGCAATTGCCAACGAGATCGCTTGAACCGGCCGCGCCGGAACCGGGAAGGGATTCCGTTCAGGTCCGCCGCTCGGACAACAACTTTTTCAGGCCGGCTGCATCGCGGATCTGGATGTGTTTCTGGTGCACCGAAATCAGTCCTTCTTCATTGAAGCGCGAGAAGGCGCGGCTGACGGTTTCGAGCTTGAGGCCGAGATAAGAGCCAATTTCACCGCGAGTCATGCGCAGGTTGAACTCGGTGGGTGAATAGCCGCGCGCGGTAAAGCGCTGCGAAAGGTTCAGCAGAAACGCGGCGAGGCGCTCCTCGGCGCGCATGACGCCCAGCAGCATCATCACGCCATGGTCGCGGACAATTTCGCGGCTCATCATCTTGTGGAAATGGTGTTGCAGGGCGCTGATTTCGCGTGAGTAAAGCTCAAGGTCGGCAAACGGAATGACGCAGACCTCGCTGTCTTCCAGTGCGACTGCGTTGCAGGTATGTTTTTCCGAGCCGATGCCATCCATGCCCAGGATTTCGCCGGCCATCTGGAAACCGGTGACCTGTTCGCGGCCATCTTCCAGCAATACATCGGTCTTGAAAAAACCGGTCTTGATGGCGTAGATCGCCTCGAAAACCTCGCCGCCGCGATACAGGTGCTGGCCGCGCTGGATGCGGCGCCGCACTTCGACCAAATGATCGAGCTGGTCAATTTCGCCGCCGCTCAAGCCCATCGGCAGGCACAGTTCGCGCAGGTTGCACTGCGAACAGGCCTCGCGCAACTCGGGAACGGAGAGGGGGATTAGCTTGGCGTGCATCGATTTATGCTGAATGGAATGATGGGGGCTTTGATCTGCGTCAACGTGGCCCGGCCCGGCTTGCTGCATTCTGCATGCCTAGCCTGACGGCGTGCGTTGCCGTTCGATTTCCCATTTGTTTGTATTGTCACTGTCCCGCCATTGTTGAGTCGTGAGCCATTATCAGGAACTGATTTTTGATCCGCAGGTCATTCGTCGCTTCGACGTCAGCGGCCCGCGTTATACGTCCTACCCGACAGCCGATCGCTTCGTTGAGGCCTTTGATGCCGCAGCATACCGTTCGTGGCTGCAGCGGCGTACGATCGGCGGGATTGGCCGGGCGCTGTCATTATACTTTCACATCCCTTTCTGCAACACCATCTGCTATTACTGCGCCTGCAACAAGATTATCACCAAAGATCATGGGCGTTCAGCCAAGTACCTGAAATATCTGGGCAAGGAACTGGCCCTGCAGTCGGCGGCGCTCGATGGCCCGCACGATGTCGTGCAACTGCACTGGGGTGGCGGCACGCCCACTTTCCTGTCGCAGGATGAAATGCGGCAACTGATGGAAATGACGCGGCAGCATTTCCGCCTGCTGCCGGACGGCGAATATTCCATCGAGGTCGACCCGCGCAAGGTGGATCGCGAAACCGTCAAACTCCTCGCCGAACTGGGCTTCAACCGCATGAGCGTCGGCGTGCAGGACTTCGACCCGCGCGTGCAGCAGGCGGTGAACCGCATCCAGAGCCTGGAAGAAACCCAACTGGTCATCGAAGCCGCGCGTGAGTTCGGCTTTACCGGTATATCGGTTGACCTGATCTACGGCCTGCCGAAACAGAATGTCATCAGCTTCAACCATACGCTGGACGAGATCATCAAGCTCGCTCCGGACCGGCTGTCGATCTACAACTATGCCCACCTCCCCGGGCTGGCCAAGCCGCAGCGGCGCATCAACGAGAGCGACCTGCCGAGTCCCGATGCCAAGCTGCAGATCGTGCAGCTGTGCATCCGCCGGCTGACCGACGCCGGCTATGTCTTCATCGGCATGGATCATTTCGCCAAGCCCGACGACGAACTCGCGATTGCCCAGCGCCAGGGGCGGTTGCACCGCAATTTCCAGGGTTACTCGACGCATGCCGAGGCCGACCTGCTCGCCTTCGGGGTTTCGGCCATCGGCAAGGTCGGCCCGACCTATTGCCAGAACTACCGCACGCTCGACGAGTATTACGATGCCCTTGATCAGGGCGATCTGCCGGTGATGCGTGGCCTCGAACTGACCGCCGATGACCTGTTGCGCCGCTCGATCATCCAGGCCCTGATGTGCCACTTCGAGCTGTCCATCGAATCCATCGAAATCGCCCATTTGATCGACTTCAAGTCCTATTTTGCCGCCGAACTCGGCGATCTGGCCGAGATGGAAGCGGCCGGTCTGTTGACCATTGACGATCAATGGATAACCGTGCAGCCGCGCGGCCGGATCCTGGTGCGTGTCATCGCCATGGTGTTCGACCGCTATCTGCGCTCCGACCGCGAGCGCGTGCGCTACTCCAAAGTGATCTGAAAGTCGGCGCTGGTGAGACGGCGCCTGCTTCGTCACCATGCCCGATAACAGCCTGCTGGCCTTGTTCATCGTCGGCCTGCTGGGCGGCGGGCATTGCGCCGGCATGTGCGGCGGCATCGTCGCAGCATTGAGCCTGCAAGGGCCGCAGGGCCGGGCGTCAGTGAGCCTGCATCTGGCCTATAACGTCGGGCGCATCGCGAGCTACATGTTGGCCGGGCTGCTCGTCGGCGCGATCGGTTATGTGGCGGGAAATCTGCTGCCCCTGCAACGCGGTTTGTACGTCCTGGCCAGCCTGATGCTGGTGGCGCTGGGCCTTTACCTGCTGGGGGCGACGCAAGCGCTGGCATTCGTCGAAAAACGCGGCCAGGCAATCTGGGCGCGCATCCAGCCGGCCACCCGCAGGTTCTTGCCGGTACGCGGCATTGCGCAGGCCTTGCCACTCGGCTTTCTGTGGGGCTGGTTGCCTTGCGGGCTGGTATACAGCGCGCTGACCACGGCGCTGGCGAGCGGCTCGGCCCGCGACGGTGCCTTGCTGATGCTGGCCTTTGGCCTGGGTACGCTTCCCAACCTGCTGCTGGCCGGGTTGCTGCTGGTGCGCTTCAGGCGCTTTGCCCAGGCACGCGTGACGCGCGTGGTGTCGGGCCTGCTGGTGCTCGGCTACGGGCTGTACGGCCTGGCCAATCTCTGGCGCGGATAACCGCGTTGCGGGCAGGGTGCGCGGTCTGGGATAATCAGGCGGCCCTGATATAACAACGGAGAGACTCATGCCCATGACCCCCCACGAACTGGTGGTCGAAGCCAAGGCGCAGATCAAGGAAATCGACACCGCCGCAGCCCAGCAGCAACTTGGCAAGCGCGTCATCATCGACGTGCGCGAATACGATGAATATGTCGCCAGCCATCTGCCGGGTGCGATCAACATTCCGCGCGGCGTGCTTGAATTCAAGATCGGCATGGTGCCGGAATGCGCGAAAAAAGACGGTGCCTTCCTGATTTACTGCCGCACCAGCGGTCGCGCCGCTTTGTCCGCCGTGCAGTTGCAGAAGCTCGGTTACACGAACGTGATTTCAATGAACGGTGGCTTCGAAGCCTGGAACAACGAGCAGCGGCCGACCGAGATACCCGAGCCGATCAACTTTGAGTGAGACCCGGCCTGCACCGGCAGAAGCCGGTGCCAACTGCGAGACCGCCGAATTCGCCATCGGCGGCATGACCTGTGCGGCCTGTTCGGCACGCATCGAACGGCAGCTCAACAAGTTGCCGGGCGTCGAGGCGGTGGTGAACCTGCCCGCCGAGCGTGCGCAGATCCGTTTCGATCCGGCGCAAGTCGATGTCGACCGGCTGATCGCCACCATCGTCAAGACCGGATTCACCGCGACGCCGTCCAGCGCGGATACGCGCGGCGAGGAAAAACAGCGCAAGGAGGCCACCTATCGGGCCGAGCTGCGCCGTTTCTGGATTGCGCTGGCACTGACCCTGCCGCTGATTGCCCAGATGCCTTTTATGTTCGGGCCCGCAGGGCATGTCGATGTTTTGCCGCGCTGGCTGCAGTTCGCACTGGCGACGCCGGTGCAGTTCTGGATCGGCTGGCGTTTTTACACCGGCGGCTGGAATGCCTTGCGCGGCGGCAGCGGCAACATGGACGTGCTGGTGGCGCTGGGCACCACGATGGCCTGGGGTTACAGCACGGTGGTTCTGTTGCTCGGTCTGGCGCATCACCACGTCTATTACGAGGCCTCGGCCACCGTCATCACACTGGTGCTGATGGGCAAGATTCTCGAAGCGCGCGCCAAGGCGAAAACCTCGGCGGCGATCGAATCGCTGATGAAACTGCAACCGCAGACCGCGCATGTCGAGCGCTCTGGCAATCTGGTCGAAGTGCCGGTGGCGAGCCTGATTCCGGGCGACGTGGTAGTGGTGCGGCCGGGCGAGGCGGTGCCGGTCGATGGCACGGTGCTGTCAGGCAACTCCAGCGCCAACGAGGCCATGCTGACCGGGGAAAGCCTGCCGGCACCGAAGGCGCCGGGCGACAAGGTATTCGCGGCGACGGTGAACGGCGACGGCCTGTTGCGCTGCAAGGCCACCGGTGTCGGTGCGCATACGCTGCTGGCCGGCATCATCCGGCTGGTCGAACAGGCACAGGGCTCGAAAGCGCCGGTGCAACGGCTTGCCGACCAGGTGGCGGCCATCTTCGTGCCGGTGGTGACGGCGATTGCGCTGCTCACCTTTGTGTTGTGGTGGTGGCTGGCCGGCGATTTCACCCTGGCCCTGGTGAACGCCGTCGCGGTGCTGGTGATCGCCTGCCCCTGCGCGCTCGGTCTGGCGACGCCAACGGCGATCATGGTGGGAACGGGGCTGGGCGCGAAAGCCGGCATCCTGATCCGTAACGCGCAGGCGCTGGAACTGGCGGAAAAAATCAATGTACTCGTGGTCGATAAAACCGGCACGCTGACCCAGGGCAAGCCGGTCGTGACGGATGTTGTAAAAGTCGGGACTGGCTGGACGGCGGCAGACATCATGAAACTGGCCGCCAGCCTCGAACAAGGCTCGACCCACCCGCTTGCGGCCGCGCTGGTCGCCGCTGCGAAGGCGCAAGGCCTGGTTCTCGAAACGCCGCAGGAGGTGGTGTCCACGCCGGGCAAGGGCTTGACGGGCAAGGTGGCTGGCCGGAGCGTCAGCGTCGGCTCGCCGAAATGGATGGCCGAGCAAGGGCTGGAGCTGCCCGATACTGCTGCCTTGACCGGCAAGAGCATTGTCGCCGTCGCGACGGACGCAGAGCTCATCGGCCTGATTGGCGTCGCCGACCCGCTGCGCGAAACCTCGCGTGCCGCGATTGCCCGCCTCACCCGCATGGGCGTCGAGGTAGTGATGCTCACTGGCGACAACCAGGCCACCGCTGCCGCCATTGCCGCAGAGGCCGGCGTGTCGCACTACGAGGCCGAGGTGCTGCCGGGCGACAAGGCCGCACATGTCGCCGCGCTCAAGTCGGCCGGAAAGACTGTTGGCATGGCCGGAGACGGTATCAACGATGCGCCGGCGCTGGCGGCGGCCGATGTCTCCTTCGCCATGGGCGCGGGAGCCGACGTGGCGATGGAAGCGGCCGACGTGACCCTGATGCGCGACGACCTCAACGGCGTTGCCGATGCGATCTCGCTGTCGCGCGCGACACTCGCCAAAATTCGCCAGAACCTGTTCTGGGCCTTCATTTACAATGTGCTCGGCATTCCGCTGGCGGCGCTCGGCTTCCTCAATCCGGTCGTGGCCGGCGCGGCGATGGCCATGAGTTCGGTGTCGGTGGTGAGCAATTCCCTGTTGCTGCGCCGCTGGAAACCTGGGAGGAACTGAAATGGAAACAACGACGATCAAGGTGGGCGGCATGTCCTGCGGTGGCTGCGTGGCCAGTGTGACCAAGGTGCTGACCGATCTGCCGGGTGTGGCAAAGGTCGAGGTGGTGCTGGAACCGGGCCAGGCGACCGTCGAATTCGATCCCGCCCAGTTGGCGCGCGCCGCACTGTGCGAGGCTATCGACGACGCCGGTTTCGAAGCGAGTTGATGGGACAAGCAGACCTGTCCTCTGAACGGGGAGAGGTGAGCCCACCCCGAAAGCCTTCGCTACGCTCGGCTCGCCCCTCAAGGGGCAAGAAACTCTTGGGGCGGCCCGGCGAGTTTCTTGAGTGGGTATGGCTACACTGAAAGTTGCGATTGCCCAGATCAATTGCACGGTCGGCGATGTCGCCGGCAATGCACAACGCATCCTTGCGGCTGCCCAGACTGCGCATCAACGGGGTGCCGATCTGTTGCTGACGCCGGAACTGGCGCTCTGCGGTTATCCGCCGGAAGATCTGTTGTTGCGACCTGATTTTTATCGCGCCTGCGCCAGTGAATTGACGGCGCTGGCAACGGCGGCGAATTTGCTTGCACCGGGCCTGGCCCTCCTGGTCGGTTATCCCGAGGCGCACGACAAGGCGCGTTACAACGCCGCCTCCCTGTTACGTGGCGGCCGCATCGAAACCACCTACCGCAAGCTGCGCCTGCCGACTTACGAGGTGTTCGACGAAGCGCGCTATTTCAAGGCCGGAACCGAGCCCGGCATCTTCGAACTCAAGGGTGTGCGATGTGGCGTGAATATCTGCGCCGATGTCTGGGAACCCGAACCGGCGCAACTGGCGCGGGCCGCCGGCGCCGCCATCCTGCTGGTGCTGAATGCCTCGCCCTACCACATGAACAAACAGGCAACCCGCCATGCGACCCTGAAAAAGCGCGTGCAGGAGACCGGTGTCGCCGCGATCTACGCCAACATGGTGGGCGGCCAGGACGAACTGGTATTCGACGGCGCGTCGTTCGTGCTCGACGCGGCGGGTCGGCTCACGCATCAGTTGCCCGCCTTCACCGAAAAGCTGGCCATTGTCGAAATTCAGGACGGCCATGTTCTGCCGGGCGAACGGGTGCCCGCGCAGAGCATCGAGGCGACAGTGTATGAGGCGCTGGTGCTCGGCGTACGCGACTACCTCGGCAAGAACGGGTTTCCCGGCGCCCTCATCGGCCTGTCGGGCGGCATCGACTCGGCGCTGACGCTGGCCATCGCCGTCGACGCGCTGGGGGCCGACAAGGTGCGCGCGGTGATGATGCCCTCGCCCTGGACGGCGCAGATGAGCCTCGACGATTCGCGCGAAATGGTGCGGCGACTCGGCGTGCAATACGACGAGATTCCGATTGCCGCCGCGATGGAACAATTCGCCGTCCTGCTGGCGCCGACTTTTGCCCCGTTGGGCGAGAAGCCGGCCTGGGACACCACCGACGAAAATCTGCAGGCGCGCATTCGCGGCATGTTGCTGATGGCGATCTCCAATCGCACCGGCCGGCTGGTGCTCACCACCGGCAACAAGAGCGAAATGGCGGTCGGCTATGCCACGCTCTATGGCGACATGGCGGGTGGCTTCGCCGTCATCAAGGATGTCTTCAAGACCTTCGTCTATCGGCTGGCGCACTACCGCAACTCATTTACTCAAGAAACATGCCGGGCCGCCCCAAATGTTTCTTGGCCCCCTGGGGGGAGGACGCCGCACAGCGGCGTTTTCGGGGGGGGCGTTATTCCTGCCAATATCATCGAACGTCCCCCTTCGGCCGAACTCAAGCCCGGCCAGACCGACCAGGACAGCCTGCCGCCCTATGCCGTGCTCGATGCGATCATCGAGGCCTACATGGAGCGCGACCAGAGTCCGCGCGAAATCATTGCCGGCGGCATGCCGGAAGCCGATGTGCGCCGCGTCGTTACTTTGCTGAAGCGCAACGAATACAAGCGCCGTCAGGCGCCGCCGGGCATCCGTGTCAGTCGGCGTGCCTTCGGCAAGGACTGGCGTTATCCGATAACATCCCGCTATCCCGATGAATGGAATTGAACCGAGGAACTCAAGCAATGAAAAAGATCGAAGCCATCATCAAGCCCTTCAAGCTTGACGAAGTCCGTGAAGCGCTTTCCGAGGTCGGCGTGACCGGCCTGACCGTCACCGAGGTCAAGGGTTTCGGTCGCCAGAAGGGCCACACCGAGCTCTATCGCGGCGCTGAATACGTCGTCGATTTCCTGCCGAAGATCAAGGTCGAACTGGTGATTGCCGAGGCCATGGTCGAGACGGCCATCGAGGCCATCATCAAGGCGGCACGCACCGGCAAGATCGGCGACGGCAAGATCTTTGTCATGCCGGTCGAGCAGGTCGTGCGCATCCGCACGGGCGAGACCGACGAAGCGGCGATCTGAGCGTCGTTGACGGTCAGATCGCCGCTTTGCGGCAAATTATGGCCCCATCCCCCCGCCCCCCTTCCACGGAAGGGGGTGACTGGTTGGCGCGCTGCGCGCGTTATCAGTCGTCTGGCGTTTTCTGGCCACTGAGCAGGCGGGCGAGAAAGGCACCTTGTTTTTCCGCGGGTAGAGGGATCAGGACGCGATGGCCGCTGCCGGGCGCGGTGGTGACTTCCGACGCCGTCCCGTCAGCGCCGACTTTCTGCATGTGCGCGACGCGCAGCGTGCGGTTGCCGGCGGGGTGGATCAACTCCAGCTGGTCGCCGACCGCGAAGCGGTTTTTTACCTCGATTTCCGCCAGGCCATCCGGCCGATAGGCGATCACATCTCCGACGTACAACCGACTGCCCGTCTGTGACAGGCCGCTGAGATAGTTTTGATATTCGCGGTCGGGATGGCGCTCGTAAAAGCCGGCGGTATAGCCGCGATTGGCGAGGCTGGCGAGTTCGCCGACCAGTTGCGGATTGAAGGGCCGGCCGGCGACGGCGTCGTCGATGGCGCGCCGGTAAGCCTGGCAACTGCAGGCCACGTAATAGGCCGACTTGGTGCGTCCCTCGATCTTCAGGGAATCGACGCCGATAGCCACCAGACGCTCGACATGTTCGATGGCGCGCAGGTCTTTCGAGTTGAGAATGTAGGTGCCATGCTCGTCTTCCTCGATCGGCATCAACTCCCCCGGGCGGGTTGCCTCCTCGAGCAAATAGACATCGCCGGCCGGATCTGCGGCGGCGGGCTTGACGCCATATTCCCAGCGGCAGGAATTGGTGCAACTGCCCTGATTCGGATCGCGGTGATTGAAGTAACCGGACAGCAGGCAGCGACCGGAGTAAGCGACACACAGCGCGCCGTGCACGAAGACTTCCAACTCGATGTCCGGACATTCCTGACGGATTTCGGCGATCTCGTCGAGCGACAACTCGCGGGAAAGAATGACGCGCGCCACGCCCAGCGAGCGCCAAAATTTGACCGCGGCGTAGTTCACGGTATTCGCCTGCACCGAAAGATGGATCGGCATATCCGGCCAGGCTTCGCGGACCATCATCATCAGCCCCGGGTCGGCCATGATCAGCGCATCGGGCTGGAGGGCGATGACCGGCGCCATGTCGGCAAGATAGGTCTTCAGCTTGGCGTTGTGCGGGGAAATGTTGCTGACCAGATAGAACTTGCCGCCGCGCCGCTGGACCAGTTCGATGCCTGCCGCGAGTTTTTCCAGTTTGCCGAACTCGTTGTTGCGCACGCGCAGGCTGTAACGTGGCTGCCCGGCATAGATGGCCGTGGCGCCGAAGTCCAGTGCCGTGGCGGCCATCGCCAGGCTGCCGGCGGGGGCGAGAAGTTCGGGGACAGTCATATCAGCGCTTGCCTTGCAGCAGTACCAGCACCGCGCCGGCGCCACCTTCGACGGTGCGCGCCTGGCAGTAGGCAAGCACTTCCTGGCGTTGCGTCAGCCAGCCCAGTACCAGCCGTTTGAGGACGGGAATGCGTCCCGGCGAGCCATAACCCTTGCCATGCACGATGCGTACGCAGCGGTGGCCGCGGGCGAGGCATTCGGCGAGAAAAATGGCAACTTGTTGACGCGCCTCGTTACGGTGCATGCCATGCAGGTCGAGATGGCTCTGCACTACCCAGCGGCCGCGCCGCAGGTCCTTGAGCACCATCGGTGCCATGCCCGGTTTGAGGAATGTCGCCTCATCGCCGCCCTCGAGGTGCAGGCTGAGCAGATCGACATCCGACAAGGATTCGTCCAGGGCGGCGCGCTCATCGCGCTCGCGTTGGCGTGGAATCGGCAGGGGCGGCGGCGGTTCGTGGTGGATGCGCTCGATGGCGAGGGGAATGGCGTCGGCGACCGCCGCCTCAAACAGGGCGCGCGATTCGGCATCGAGCGACCTGTTTGCTGACATTACTTTTCCAGGGAATCCAGATATTTTTCGGCGTCGAGGGCGGCCTGGCAGCCGGTCGCGGCCGAGGTGACGGCCTGCTTGTAGATGTGGTCCTGCACATCGCCGGCGGCGAACACGCCCGGCACGCTGGTGGCGGTGGCGTTGCCTTCGCGGCCACCCTGGGTGACGATATAAGCGTTTTCCATCGCCAGCTGGCCGGTAAAAATGTCCGTGTTCGGCTTGTGGCCGATGGCGATGAACACGCCCATCAAGGCGATGTCTTCCGTTGCATTGGTCTTGACATTCTTGATGCGCATGCCGGTCACGCCGGTCTTGTCGCCGAGTACTTCGTCGAGCACGCAATCCCACTTGATGGTGAGCTTGCCGGCCTTTTCCTTCTCGAACAGCTTGTCCTGCATGATCTTTTCGGCGCGCAATTTATCGCGGCGATGTACCAGGGTCACATGGCTGGCGATGTTGGCCAGATAGAGTGCCTCTTCAACCGCCGTATTGCCGCCGCCGATGACCGCGACCGCCTGGTTCTTGTAGAAAAAACCGTCGCAGGTGGCGCAGGCCGAGACGCCCTTGCCGGAGAACTTTTCTTCCGAGGGCAGGCCGAGATACTGCGCCGAGGCGCCGGTGGCGACGATCAGCGCATCGCAGGTGTATTCACCGGAATCGCCAATCAGCCGCAGCGGCCGTTCGCTGAGCTTGGTGGTGTGAATGTGGTCGAAGATGATCTCGGTGTTGAAGCGCAAGGCGTGCTTCTCGAAGCGTGCCATCAGGTCGGGGCCTTGCACGCCATCGGCGTCGGCCGGCCAGTTGTCGACCTCGGTGGTCGTCATCAGCTGGCCACCCTGGGCCATGCCGGTGATCAGCACGGGATTGAGGTTGGCGCGGGCAGCGTAAACGGCGGCGGTATAACCGGCAGGGCCGGAACCGAGAATCAGAAGTTTGGCGTGACGAGCGGGCATCGTAAGGATCCTTGCTGGAGTGATGGCGACGATTATACCGGGCCACCATCAAGGCACCGGGCGTCCGCGGATCAAAGGCCGGCGTGGCCGGCAGCCAGGCGAAAAAAACTGTCTAGGGGGGGAATGTTTCCCTGTTTCGGCGATCAGTGGGTAAATGCCGCGCGAAAATCCCAGCAGTCTCATACCGTCCGGAAATCCGCCCATGTCCTATGCTTCGCTTTCCATGTCGCAAAGGGGAAATTCTGCCCGACCACTGCCCGAGCGCATTAGCGCGCTGGTGCATGAGGCGCGCTGGCTGGTGGTTGCTGCCCTTGGCTTGTATCTCGCCCTGATCCTCTGGGGTTTCGACCGCGCCGATCCCGGCTGGTCGCGGGCCGCCGTGGTCGATAAGGTGGCCAATCCGGGCGGGCGCTTCGGCGCCTGGCTGGCCGATCTGCTGCTCTATCTGTTCGGGCTTTCCGCCTGGTGGTGGGTGGTGCTGCTGTTTCTTCTGGTGGTGACGGGCTATCACCGGATCAGTCGCCTGTTCGGCGAGGATCGGCGTCCGCTGCTGATTGCCCTGACTGGTTTTGTTGTCCTGCTGGTCGCCAGTTGCGGCCTGGAGGCGATGCGTTTCTGGAGCCTGTCAACGCCCTTGCCGTTGGCGCCCGGCGGTATGCTGGGCTATGAAGTCAGTCGGCTGACTGCCACTTTTCTGGGTTTTACCGGTGGCACCCTGATCCTGCTGATGCTGGTGATGGTGGGCTGGGGTTTGGCGACCGGCCTGTCCTGGCTGTGGGCGGCCGAAAAATTCGGCGCCCTGCTCGAAGTGTCCTGGTTTGGCGCCATTGCGCTCTGGGACCGCTGGCAGGATCGTCGCTATGGTCGTGTGCTGGCGGAGCAGCGCGAAGCCGTGGTGGCGGTCGAGCGCAAGAAATTCGAAGAAAATCCTCCCCCGCCGGTGCGCATCGAACCGGTCGATCTGGAGATTCCGCTGGCGAAGAAGGCCGAGGTGCGCATCGAGAAAGAGCGTCAGACCCCGCTGTTCTTCGACGCGCCCGGCGAGGCGCTGCCGCCCTTGCACCTGCTCGACGAAGCCCAACACAGCAACGAGGAACTGCCGAGCGCCGAAACCCTTGAGTTCATCTCGCGTTTGATCGAAAGAAAGCTGGCCGATTTCGGTGTGCAGGTGCAAGTCACCTCCGCCCATCCCGGGCCGGTCGTCACGCGTTACGAGATCGATCCGGCCGTTGGCGTCAAGGGTGCCACAGTGGTCGGTCTGGCCAAGGATCTGGCCCGGGCGCTGTCGCTGATCAGCATTCGCGTCGTCGAAACCGTACCGGGCAAGTCCTGCATGGCGCTCGAACTGCCCAACCCGCGCCGGCAGAACGTGCGGCTCTCGGAAATCCTCGGTGCGCGCGTTTATCACGACATGCATTCCCATTTGACGCTGGCACTGGGCAAGGATATTGCAGGCCAGCCGGTGGTCACCGATCTCGCCAAGATGCCGCACCTGCTGGTGGCGGGAACCACCGGGTCGGGCAAATCGGTCGGTATCAACGCCATGATCCTGTCGCTGCTCTACAAGTCCGAGCCAAAGGACGTGCGGATGATCCTGGTCGACCCGAAGATGCTGGAATTGTCCGTCTATGAAGGCATACCCCATCTGCTGTCGCCGGTGGTCACCGACATGAACAAGGCCGCCAACGCGCTGCACTGGTGCGTCGGCGAGATGGAGCGCCGCTACAAGCTGATGAGCGCGATGGGTGTGCGCAATCTGAGCAGCTTCAATAGCAAGGTGCGCGAGGCTGAAAAGGCCGGCACGCCGATTCCCGATCCGCTGGCGCTACCGGGCGATCCCGCAGCGGGGGTGCCGCCGCTCCAGACCCTGCCCTTCATCGTCGTCGTGATCGACGAACTGGCCGACCTGATGATGGTGGTGGGCAAAAAGGTGGAGGAACTGATCGCCCGTCTTGCGCAGAAAGCGCGCGCCTCTGGCATTCACCTGATCCTGGCCACGCAGCGGCCGAGCGTCGATGTCATCACCGGCCTGATCAAGGCCAACATCCCGACGCGCATTTCCTTCCAGGTTTCCAGCAAGATCGATTCACGCACCATCCTTGACCAGATGGGCGCCGAGGCGCTGCTGGGACAAGGCGACATGCTTTATCTCGCGCCTGGTACCGGTCTGCCCGTGCGCGTGCATGGCGCCTATGTCGCCGACGACGAAGTGCATCGCGTCGTCGAGCACCTGCGCAAGGTCGGCCGTCCGGAATTCATCTCCGACGTGCTGGCGTCACCGCCCAGTGAAACCGCCGAAGCGGGGGTTGATGGTGGCGATGTCGAATCCGATCCTATGTACGACCAGGCGGTCGAAGTGGTGCTGAAAACGCGCCGCCCGTCGATCTCGCTGGTGCAACGTCACCTGCGCATCGGCTACAACCGCGCCGCGCGCATGATCGAGGCAATGGAGAAGGCCGGCCTCGTCTCGCCGATGAATGGCGCTGGCGGGCGCGAAGTGCTGGCGCCCGAGCAGCCCGAGTAAGCGTCGGCGCAAAAGTCGGCGTGACCGAAGGGAATCCCTTTTTCGGGACTGGTGGGACAGAGTGCCCCGCAGCGGGTGAAAACCTCGGCTCGCAGCACAGAGAGCACAGCGGGCACGGAGCAACGGCGCAAGCACACAAAACTCAGGCGCAGCCAACGGGCGACATGCTCTTGTTTCGTAATGCCTGGTTTTTTCTCCGTGATCACCGTGTCCTCCGTGGTGAGCTGCTTTTTCCAGGATGAAAGGCCTCGCACGGGGCAGTTTGAGCCGGCATCAAGGAACCCTCTGCGAATAGGTGATAATGCGCCTATGCGCACACTACTCATTCTCTTCGCCCTGTCGTTTCCTGGCCTCGCCTCCGCAGCCGGCATCGACCAGCTCAAGGCTTTCTGGGCCAACACCCAGTCGGCGCAGGGCACGTTCGCCCAAAGCGTCGCCACCAAATCGGGCCGCAAGCCGCAAAACTCGACGGGGCAGTTTGCCTTTGCCCGACCGGGCAAGCTGCGCTGGACCTACGAAAAGCCCTATGCGCTGTTGCTGGTCGCCGATGGCGAAAAGCTCTGGAGTTACGATGCCGACCTGAATCAGGTCACGATCAGCAAGATGGATAAGGCCCTTGGTGCCAGCCCCGCCGCGCTGCTCACCGGCGAATCGCTCGACAAGCATTTCGTCCTGACGGAAGCCGGCGCTGCCGATGGTCTTGAAATTGTCGATGCCACTCCGAAAGCCAGCGACGGCACGTTTGCCCGGGTGCGCATCGGGCTGCGCGATAACCTGCCGCGGCTGATGGAGGTGCGCGACAACTTCGGCCAGATCACCACGCTGCTGTTTCCAGAGTTTGAGCCGAATCCGCGCCTGAGCAAGGACACTTTCCGCTTCGTGACGCCCAAAGGGGCGGATGTGGTCGGCGAGTAACCGCCACCTTCCCGCGAGGTGAAGGGAGGGGAGAAAACAAGAAGCCTTGCCGCCGGGCCGCCTCAAGGCAAGGCGTCACGCGCCGTCAAGCGCAATCCGCACCATAACCCGAACAATGATCCCCAAAACAGACGAGCGAAGCGAGCCGCAATCACCTCCCCGTGAGGGGAGGATGGGAGGGGTGGTCTATTCGGGGCCGATTAAAATCCGAACGTCCGTACGCCCGGTTTCAGCATGTATGAAGCAACGTCAGCAGGCTTGGCAACCGCCACACCTTCGATCAGATCGGCCGGCGTGCGATCGAAATTGGGCAGAAACAGTGCGCAGACCTCGACCGTTGCACCATTCTTGACCAGATTCTGCATCATCTGCTTGGGTGTCACATTACGTGGCTTGAGGGCTGCCGGCTCGTAAGCCTTGAGCGCCAACTGCCCGGCCGGGCCGCAAAGCAGAATGCGCACGGCGGCTTTTTGTTCAGCCATTTGCGTCGCCAGAACCATCGCCATGCCCTGCGATTGGTTGTCGGCACTGGTGACACTGACAAACGCCTCGGTCTGTGCCGTAGCGATGCCGGACATTGAAAAGGCGAGCAAAGCAGAAATGATGAGTGAGGTACGCTTCATGGAATTTGTCCTTGTTGAAAAGGGTTGAAGAGCATTCATTGACGCAATGTGCTAGCTTCTAATGCGATCCGCCGAGTTTTCCTTTGCTGCGTTTTCGGGAAAATTTCAAGTCTTGATGAATCCCTTGAATCGATAAATCGATCACTACACCAGCACAATTCATTGTATTGGGTCTGATTTTGGAAGTGTGGAGAATCTCTTAAATGTCGAATGTTGCTTTGTTCCGCATAACCGGCGTTGGCGAGGTGGCGTCTAAACCCCTGTAGCACAGGGGCTTTCCGCTTTTATGCCGCAGAGCAATAACGAAATACTTATTCTAGCTATAAGAAAAAATGACTGGTACTTATAGGTCTGCCACATTAGAGTTTGCTCACTTACACGGTAGCCTTGGGCTGCAGGTTTGTAGATATTGCTTTCCACTCCCTCTGGCATTTGCCAGTTTGGCCCTGTCCCCGATCGGGGACAGGGATTTTTCCAGGATTGCGGTACGTGTAAATAAGAGAAAAAATATTGCGTCCAGCCGCTACGGCTGGTTGCTGACAAAATGAGGAGGGGCACATGGAAGTCGGGCGTATCACGCTGACGCAGTTCATTAATGAGGAGCAACGGCAGATCGAGGGAGCCACCGGCGATTTCACCGGCCTGCTCAACGACATCGCCATCGCCAGCAAGAGCATCGCCAGTGCCATTGGCAAAGGTGCGCTGCTGGCCACCGGCAAGGATCTCAACGCGAAACTCGAAGCCCTGGCCGGCGAGGTCATGTTGCAGGCGGGTATCGCCACCGGCCACCTCGCCGCGATGGCTTCCGAGGATATGCAGGGCATCAGCCACATTCCCGCCGGACAGCCGCGCGGCAAGTATCTGCTGTGCTTCGACCCCCTGAATGGCTCGGGAAATCTGGACATCAACTTCCAGAGCGGCACGATCTTTTCGATTTTTCGGGCACCCGACCCCGCGCGCAAACCCAAAGAGGCGGATTTCCTGCAGCCCGGCACGCAGATGCTGTGCGCGGGCCTCATCCAGTATGGCGCCTCGACCCGCCTGCTCCTGACCACCGGTCTGGGCGTCAACGGCTTCACGCTCGACCGCGAAGTCGGCGAATTCATTCTGACCCACCCCAAGATTACCATTCCCGTCGAGGCGTCCACCTTCGCCATCAACGCCTCCAACGAGCGCTTCTGGGAACCGCCGGTGCGCCGTTACGTGCAGGAGTGCATGGCCGGCAAGGAAGGCCCCCGGGGCAAGGATTTCGGCATGCGCTGGGTTGCTTCGCTGGTCGCCGAAGCCTACCGCATCCTCACGCGTGGCGGTGTGTTTCTCTATCCGCACGATGAACGGACCCGCGAGCAGGGCGGTCGACTTGGTCTGCTTTACGAAGCCAATCCGATTGCCTTCATCATCGAGCAGGCCGGCGGCGCCGCGATTACCGGCCGCAACCGCATTCTCGACATCAAGCCGAGCGAGCTGCATCAGCGCGCTCCCTTCATCTTCGGTTCGAAGGACGAAGTGGAGCGTCTGCATCACTACCACCACGAATACGTCGAGGGCAAGGACCTGGAAGGTTACGATATGCCGTTGTTCTCCTCGCGCTCCCTGTTTCGTTAATCATTCCTACTTTTTCCGGAGACGCTCATGTCGGTCAAGTATCCAGTTATCGCCATCACCGGCTCATCGGGGGCGGGCACTTCCTCGGTCACCAAATCTTTTCAGCATGTCTTTCGGCGCGAAAAACTCAACGCCGCGATTGTCGAAGGCGATTCCTATCATCGCTATGACCGCAAGGCAATGAAGGAGCAGGCTGCCGCCCAGGCCAAGCTGGGCAACAACCACTTCAGCCACTTCAGCCCCGAGACCAACGTTCTCGATGAACTGGAAAACTTGTTCAAGACCTATGGTGCAACGGGTACCGGCAAGCGCCGTTACTACCTGCACAACGCCGACGAAGCCGCGCCATACAAACAGGAGCCGGGTACCTTCACCCCGTGGCAGGACCTGCCGCCCGCCGATCTGTTGTTCTATGAAGGGCTGCACGGCGCGGTCGTTACCGACCAGGTGAATATCGCCCAGCACGCCGACCTGCTGGTGGGCGTGGTGCCGATCATCAACCTCGAATGGGTCCAGAAGCTGGTTCGCGACAAATCCGCGCGCGGCTATTCGACCGAGGCGGTGGTGGACACCATCATGCGGCGCATGCCGGATTATGTGAATTACATCATTCCGCAGTTTTCGCGCACCCATGTGAACTTCCAGCGCGTGCCGACCGTGGATACCTCGAACCCCTTCATCGCCCAGGACATTCCGACCGCGGACGAAAGTTTTGTCGTGATCCGCTTCGCCAACCCGAAGGGCATCGACTTCCCCTACCTGCTGTCGATGATCCACGACTCCTTCATGTCACGCCCCAACGTCATTGTGGTGCCGGGCGGCAAGATGGAACTGGCGATGCAACTGATCTTCACACCGATGATTTTGCGTCTGATGGAGAACAAAAGGCGCGCCACGGCGCTTTGACGCACGCTTTCAGTAGTCGCTCTCCCGATACCTGTAACCCCTGAAACCGGGTTTTCGCGGATAATTGCGGATTCCCGGGGAGAAAATATTATGTCTGCCACCTTTAGCGATTTCGAGCCACCTGTGTTCAATAATCTGACCAGCGCGATCCGCGCCCTGGCCATGGATGCCGTACAGAAGGCCAATTCCGGCCACCCTGGCGCGCCCATGGGCATGGCCGAGATTGCCGAGGTGCTGTGGAATCACCACCTGCGCCACAACCCGACAAATCCGAAGTGGGCCAACCGCGACCGCTTCGTCCTGTCGAATGGCCACGGCTCGATGCTGATCTACGCGCTGCTGCACCTGACCGGCTACGATCTGTCGATCGACGACCTCAAGAATTTCCGCCAGTTGCACAGCAAGACCCCGGGTCACCCCGAGTATGGCTACACACCGGGCGTCGAAACCACCACCGGACCGCTCGGCCAGGGTATCACCAATGCCGTGGGCATGGCGATGGCGGAAAAGCTGCTGGCCAACGAGTTCAACAAGCCGGGCCATGAAATCGTCGATCACCGCACCTGGGTGTTCCTCGGCGACGGCTGTCTGATGGAGGGCATCTCGCACGAAGCCTGCGCACTCGCCGGCACCTGGGGCCTCGGCAAGCTGACCGCCTTCTGGGACGACAACGGTATCTCCATCGACGGTCACGTCGAGGGCTGGTTCACCGACGATACCCCCAAGCGTTTCGAGGCCTATGGCTGGCACGTTGTGCCCAATGTCAATGGCCATGACCCGGAGGCTTTGCACGCCGCCATCGAGGCCGCCAAGGCCGTCACCGACAAACCCTCGATGATCTGCTGCAAAACCGTGATCGGCGCCGGCAGCCCGAACAAGGCCGGCACCCACGACGTGCATGGCGCGCCGCTGGGCGATGCCGAGATCGCCGCTGCGCGCCCGCACATCGGCTGGCACTTCGGTCCCTTCGAGATTCCCCGGGAAGTTTACGAAACCTGGGATGCCAAGAAGAAGGGCGCCGAGTGGGAAGGCAGCTGGAACCAGAAATTCGCACATTACGCCAAGGCTTTCCCGGCCGAAGCCGCGGAATTCAAGCGCCGCATGGCCAGTGAACTGCCCGCCAACTGGGCCGAGTTTGCCGCCAAGGCCATCGCCACCTCCAACGAGAAGGCCGAGACCGTCGCCACCCGCAAGGCCTCGCAGATCGCCATCAACGCGCTGGCTCCGGCGCTGCCCGAGTTCCTTGGCGGTTCCGCCGACCTGACCGGCTCCAACCTGACCAACTGGGTTGGCTGCAAGCACGTTTCCGGCAAGGAGTGCGGCAACTACATTTCCTACGGCGTGCGCGAATTCGGCATGTCGCACATCATGAACGGCATGGCGTTGCACGGTGGCCTGCTGCCTTTCGGCGGCACCTTCCTGATGTTCTCGGAATATGCCCGCAACGCCCTGCGCATGTCGGCGTTGATGAAGCAGCGCGTGATCTATGTGTTCACGCATGATTCCATCGGTCTCGGCGAAGATGGACCGACGCACCAGCCGGTCGAACAGATTGCTTCACTGCGCCTGCTGCCCAACATGGATGTGTGGCGCCCGTGCGATACCGTCGAGACCATGGTGGCCTGGACTTCCGCCGTCGAGAAATCCACCGGCCCGAGTTCGCTGGCCCTGTCGCGCCAGAATCTGCCGTTTGTCCCGCGTGACGCCGCGACCATTGCCAACATCAAGAAAGGCGGCTACGTTATATCGGCGGCCAAGGGCACAGCCAAGGCGATCATCATCGCCACGGGTTCCGAAGTCGAACTGGCACTCAAGGCGCAGGCCGCACTGGCGCAGGAGAACATCCAGGTCAGCGTGGTGTCGATGCCCAGCACCAATGTCTTTGACCGGCAGAGCGCGACTTACAAGGATGGTGTGCTGCCCAAGGGTCTGCCGCGCATCGTCGTCGAGGCGGGCGTCACCGACAGCTGGTGGAAGTACGTTGGCGGCACGGGCACGGTGATCGGCCTCGACCGCTTTGGCGAGTCGGCCCCGGCCGGCGTGTTGTTCAAGGAATTCGGTTTCACGGTGGAGAACGTCGCGAAAACCGTCAAGCAATTTGTCTAATTATTAAATCAGGAGATTTACGCACATGACTATCAAAGTTGGCATCAACGGCTTTGGCCGTATCGGCCGCATGACTTTCCGCGCCATCGCCAAGGACTTTCCCGAACTCGAAGTCGTCGCCATCAACGACCTGCTCGAGCCGAGCTATCTGGCCTACATGCTGAAGTACGATTCCGTGCATGGTCGTTTCAATGGCGACGTTTCCGCCGAGGGCAGCAACCTCATCGTCAACGGCAAGAAAATCCGCCTGACCGCCGAGAAGGATCCCGCCAACCTGAAGTGGAATGAAGTGGGTGCCGACCTCATCATCGAGTCGACCGGCTTTTTCCTGACCAAGGAAACCTGTCAGAAGCACATCGACGCGGGCGCCAAGAAAGTTGTCCAGTCCGCCCCGTCGAAGGACGACACCCCGATGTTCGTCTATGGCGTGAACCATGAGAAGTACGCTGGCGAGAAGATCGTCTCCGCCGCTTCCTGCACCACCAACTGCCTGGCGCCCGTTGCCAAGGTGCTGAACGACAACTGGGGCATCAAGCGCGGCCTGATGACCACGGTGCATGCCGCCACGGCTACCCAGAAGACCGTCGATGGCCCCTCCAGCAAGGACTGGCGCGGCGGTCGCGGCATCCTCGAGAACATCATCCCGTCCTCGACCGGCGCCGCCAAGGCCGTTGGCGTGGTGCTGCCCGAGTTGAAGGGCAAGCTCACCGGCATGGCCTTCCGTGTGCCGACCTCCGATGTGTCGGTGGTTGACCTTACCGTCGAGTTGAACAAGGAAGCCACTTACAAGGACATCTGTGCCGCCATGAAGGCCGCCTCCGAAGGTGCCATGAAGGGTGTGCTGGGCTACACCGAAGAGAAGGTGGTCTCCACCGATTTCGTCGGCAACAGCGCCCCCTCGACTTTCGACGCCGACGCCGGCATCGCGCTTGACAGCACCTTCGTCAAGGTCGTCACCTGGTACGACAACGAGTACGGCTACACCTGCAACATGCTGCGCTTCGTCAAGCACGTCGCTACCCATTAAGCGGGTCATAAATCGGCAATCCAAGCGCTGCCCGGAGCATCGGGCAACGCTTCAGTGGCTGATTTAAGATTTCCGGAGATTCAATATGCCCAAATTCATTCGCATGACTGATCTTGACCTCAAGGGCAAGCGCGTTTTCATCCGCGCCGACCTTAATGTGCCCGTGAAGGACGGCAAGGTCACTTCCGATGCCCGCATCACCGCCTCGATGCCGACCATCGAACACGCGCTGAAGGCCGGCGCGAGGGTCATGGTGACTTCCCACCTCGGTCGTCCGACCGAAGGCGAGTGGAGCGCCGAGGTTTCCCTTCAGCCGGTTGCCGATGTCATGGCCGCCAAACTGGGCAAGCCGGTGCGCCTGATCAAGGACTGGGTCGATGGCGGCTTCGATGTCGCCGCAGGCGAAGTCGTGCTGCTCGAGAACTGCCGCGTCAACAAGGGCGAAAAGAAGAACGTCGAGGCAACCGCGAAGAAATACGCCGCGCTGTGCGACGTCTTCGTCATGGATGCCTTTGGCACCGCCCACCGCGCCGAAGCATCGACCTACGGCATTGCCCAGTTCGCACCCACCGCCTGCGCCGGCATGCTGGTGAGCGAAGAACTGGAAGCGCTGCACAAGGCGCTGGCCAACCCGGCGCGGCCGATGGTGGCCATCGTCGGCGGCTCCAAGGTCTCCACCAAGCTGACCGTGCTGGAAGCCCTGTCCGAGAAATGCGAACAGCTGGTCGTCGGCGGCGGCATCGCCAACACCTTCCTTAAGGCGACCGGCAAGAATGTCGGCAAGTCGCTGTGCGAAGACGACCTGGTGCCCACCGCCCAGGCCTTGATGAAGAAAATGACCGCCCGCAATGCCACCATTCCCATCGCCGTCGATGTGGTCTGCGGCAAGAAGTTCGATGCCGCCGAACCGGCCGTGCTGAAAGATGCCGGCGCCGTCGCCGACGACGACATGATCTTCGACATCGGCCCGAAGTCGGCCCAGGAACTTGTCGACATCATCATGAAAGCTGGTACGGTCGTCTGGAATGGCCCGGTCGGCGTGTTCGAATTCGACCAGTTCGGCGCCGGCACCAAGGCCATTGCCATGGCGATTGCCAACACCAAGGCCTTCACCCTGGCCGGCGGCGGCGACACCATTGCCGCCATCCAGAAGTACGACATCTACGACAAGGTGTCCTATATCTCAACCGCCGGTGGCGCCTTCCTCGAATATCTGGAAGGCAAGGTGCTGCCCGCTGTCGATATCCTGGAAAAGCGCGCCCAGGCTTGATAGCCAACTTTAGAACGCGCCGCGACTGAAGCGGCGCGCTTCACTGCCCATGCAACGTTCCACCAAAATTGTCGCCACTCTGGGCCCCTCATCATCGGACCAGGACACGCTTGACCGGCTGGTCTTTGCCGGCATCGATGTCGTGCGGCTGAATTTCTCGCATGGCACCATCGACGACCACAAGCGGCGCATTGCCCTGCTGCAGCAGGCCATGCAGACCCATGGCCGTACCGTTGGCATGATGGCCGACCTGCAAGGCCCGAAGATTCGCATCGGCACGTTTGCCGACGGCAAGGTTGTGCTGAAGCACGGCCAGATGTTCATTCTCGATGCCCAGTGCCCCATGGGCGATACTTCGCGCGTCGGCCTCGATTATCCCGAACTGGTCGATGATGTCGAAGCCGGTGACACCCTGCTGCTTGACGATGGCCGCATCGTCATGGACATCGAGCGCATCGTCGATACCGAGATCCATTGCATCGTGCGCCACGGCGGCACGCTGTCGAACAACAAGGGCATCAACAAGCAGGGCGGTGGCCTTTCCGCTCCGGCGCTGACGGCCAAGGACATCGAAGACATCCAGACTGCCGCCGATCTGCAGGTCGATTATGTCGCCGTGTCCTTCCCGAAGTCCGGCAGCGACCTGCGCCTGGCCCGCAAGCTCCTGCACAAGGCCGGGTCTACCGCCCTGGTGGTCGCCAAGATCGAACGCGTCGAGGCCATTGCCAATCTTGAAGACATCCTGCACGCCTGCGACGGCGTGATGGTGGCGCGCGGCGATCTCGCCGTCGAAGTCGGCGATGCCGCCGTGCCGGCCCTGCAGAAGAAAATCATCCGTCTGGCCCGCGAACACAACAAATTTGCCATCACTGCCACGCAGATGATGGAGTCGATGATCAAGAGCCCGATTCCGACGCGCGCCGAAGTATCCGATGTCGCCAATGCCGTGCTCGACGGCACCGATGCGGTGATGCTGTCGGCCGAGACCGCTGCCGGCGATTATCCGGTCGAGACTGTCCTGGCCATGGCGCGCATCTGCCACGAGGCCGAAAAATCGACCGATGCCGCCGCGCTCGACCGCCATTTCCTGTCGCGGGTGTTCACCCGCATCGACCAGTCGATCGCCATGGCCGCGCTGTTCACGGCGCACCACCTGCAGGTCAAGGCCATCGCCACGCTGACCCAGTCGGGCTCGACCGCCCTGTGGATCTCGCGCATCGATTGCGGCGTGCCGATCTATGCGATGACTCCCGATGTGCGCACGCGCTACAAGGTCAGCGCCTATCGCGGCGTGCATCCGTTGATGATGCGCTATGTCGGCCACGACCGCGACGAACTCCTGTTCGAGGCGGAAGAGGAATTAATCCGTTCCGGCGCAGTCGAAGTGGGCGACCTGATCGTGCTGACCTATGGCGAACCCATCGGCCAGGCGGGCGGCACCAACACGCTGAAACTCGTCAGGGTCGGCGAACACCGAACTACTTAACTAACTAACCAACCATACAGAGAAAAGGAGACTTTCATGCCACTCGTTTCCATGCGCCAACTGCTGGACCATGCCGCCGAAAACGGCTATGGCCTGCCCGCGTTCAACGTCAACAACCTCGAACAGATCCAGGCCATCATGGAAGCTGCCGAGGAAACCAACAGCCCGGTGATCATGCAGGGCTCTGCCGGCGCCCGCAAATATGCCGGCGAAGCCTATCTGCGCCACCTGATCGAGGCGGCCATCGAAAGCCATCCCGACATCCCGATCGTCATGCACCAGGACCACGGCGCCAGCCCGGCGATCTGCATTCAGTCGATGCGCTCCGGCTTCTCCAGCGTCATGATGGACGGTTCGCTGATGGAAGATGCCAAGACGCCTTCCAGTTTCGACTACAACGTCAAGACCACCCGCCACGTCGTCGATATCGCCCACGCCATCGGCGTGTCGGTTGAAGGCGAACTGGGCTGCCTCGGCTCGCTCGAGTCCGGCATGGGCGAGAAGGAAGACGGCCACGGCGCCGAAGGCGTGCTGTCGCACGACCAGCTGCTCACCGACGCCAACGAGGCCGCCGAATTCGTCAAGGCCACCCAGGTGGATGCCCTGGCCATCGCCATCGGCACCAGCCACGGCGCCTACAAGTTCACCCGGCCGCCCACGGGCGCCGTGTTGCGCATCGATCGCATCAAGGAAATCCATGCCCGCATCCCCAACACCCACCTGGTGATGCACGGTTCCTCCAGCGTGCCGCAGGAATGGCTCAAGATCATCAATGACAACGGCGGCGAGATGGGCTCCACCTACGGCGTGCCGGTTGAAGAGATCGTCGAAGGCATCAAGAACGGCGTGCGCAAGGTCAACATCGACACCGACCTGCGCATGGCCTCCACCGGCGCCATCCGCCAGTTCCTCAACAAGGATCGCAAGAACTTCGACCCGCGCAAGTACCTGATCGAAGCGCGCAAGGCCATGAAAGCCATCTGCAAGGCCCGCTATGAAGCCTTCGGTTGCGCCGGCCAGGCGTCCAAGATCAAGGTCATCGACCTCGAAACGATGGCCAACCGCTACAAGAAGGGCGAGCTGAACGCGATCGTCAAGTAAGCAAAGCTTTTTCCAGATCGACAAGGGCCGCCTGGCTTGCCAGGCGGCCCTTGCTGCTTCTGAGGTGCAATGCGCTTGCGCAAGGGGAAAGCGGCGACTACGCTTTGCGAAGGAGCTTGGGAAGCGGTGATTAATTCAGAATTCGTCATTCCGGCGAAAGCCGGAATCCAGGAAAAACAACAATCTGGACACCGGCCTGCGCCGGTGTGACGGGCTTAATCAGTGTTTCCCTTATTGTCCGCTGTTGGGTTTTTTCCCCGAGGAGGAAGGTCATGACAACCGAGACCCTGCTGCAACAACCAGCCACCGCTCAATCCACCCTGCGCGTCGAAAGTTTTACCGGAGGTATTGTCGGCCCGAGCCTGCCGATGCTCGGCCCATTGAAAAGCGGCGGCACATTGATTGCCAGCACCGCCCCGGGCTGCTGGGGACCGATGATCACGCCCAAGTTCAAGGGCGGCCACGAGGTTACGCGGCCGGTCGCCATTGAGGGGGCCGAAGTCGGGGACGCCCTGGTCTTGCGCATCCGCCGCGTCGAAGTCACCTCGCTGGCCACCGCTTCGGGCGTCATGCAGAGCCTCGATGGCCGCTTTGTCGGCGACCCCTTCGTCGCGCGCGTCTGTCCCGGCTGCGGCGCTCCATCCCCCGCGACCCATGTCGAAGGCATCGGCCAGCAGTCGGTACATTGCGACAAATGCGGCGCCGAGGCCAGCCCCTTCCGCATGAGCCACGGCTACACCATCGTTTTCGACGCCAAGACCCAGGTCGGGGTGACGGTGCCGCATGCGGTCGCCGAGCTGATCGCCGGCGATGCGCGCAAGTACGCGAAGCTGCCGCCGGCTTCAGAGCAGCACTCGATTCTGAGCTATGCGGTGGCCGACCTGCCGGGCCTGGTGGCGCCGATGGCGCCTTTCGTCGGCAACCTTGGCACCACGCCCTCATGCGACATGCCTGATTCGCACAACGCCGGCGACTTCGGCGCTTTCCTCGTCGGCGCGCCGCACGCATATGGGCTCACCCAAGAAGAGCTCGACCGCCACAAGACCGACGGTCACATGGACGTCAACACCGTGCGGCCCGGCGCGATCCTGATCTGCCCGGTCAAGGTGCCTGGCGGTGGTGTCTATATCGGCGACGTGCACGCCCAGCAGGGCAACGGCGAGATCGCCGGCCACACGACCGACGTTTCCGGCGAAGTCGAATTGCAGGTCGAACTGCTCAAGGGGCTATCCATCGACGGCCCGATCCTGCTGCAAAGGCTCGACGACCTGCCGCCGCTGGCACGACCGCTCACGCCCGAACTCAAGGCCAGGGCGCGCGAGCTGCTCGCCCGCTACGGCGCCTCGGCGCTGGAGGACAATGCGCCGCTGACCTTCATCGGCAGCGGGTCGAACCTCAATGACGCCACGACCAATGGCCTGAACCGCGCAGCCAAGGTCACCGGTCTTTCCTACAACGAGGTATCGAACCGTGCGACGCTGACGGGTTCGATCGAAATCGCGCGCCTGCCCGGCGTGGTGCGCGTCACCTTCCTCTGCCCGCTGCCAGTGCTCGAACGCATGGGCATCGCCGACCTGGTGCGCGAGCAGTACGGGCTTTAGCCATTTATCCTGCACCGGCGCGGTGCAGGAAAAGTCGGCGCTGGCGGGACGGCACTGGACGGGGCCGCCGGACAAAGTGCCCCGCAGCGGGTATGAAATGCCCCGCATGGGGTATGGCGACTGCTTGAAATCCTTGCTGCCACTCCATATCTGGTACGATATCCGACTGAATAAGGAGGTTACTCAATGGACACGACCCTGCTGCGCCAACCGATTGAGATCCGCCAAGTCGAACTGCATACGCCTTTCGCCTGGTTGCGCGCCGGCCTTGATGATCTGCGTGCCGCACCATTGCCGAGTCTTTTCTACGGTCTGTGCTTTGCCGTGATCGGCTATGTGCTTGCTTACGTGCTGCGCTATCAACCGCAGCACATTGCCGCTGCCAGTGCAGGTTTCATGCTGCTGGGTCCTGTCCTCGCCATCGGCCTCTACTCACTGAGCCAGCGCCGCGAAGCGGGCCTGCCCCAACGCCTTGTCCCGACCTTGACGGCATGGCGCAAGAACTTGTCCAACTTGCTGCTGTTTTTACTGGTGCTGAGCGTCATTTTCCTCGTCTGGGCGCGTGCCTCTTTGCTCTCCTTCGCCGTGTTCTATGCCGGCAACCTGCCTACGCTGGCCGACCTGTTGCGACAGATTGTTGCGCCGGATAACTTCGTCTTTCTCGGTATCTGGCTGGGCATCGGATTTTGCTTCGCCACCCTGGTATTCCTGATCAGCGTGACCACCGTACCGATGATGCTCGACCGCAACACCGACGCCATCAGCGCCGCGCTGACCAGTGTGCGGGTAGTCGCGGCGAACCTTGGCCCGATGGCGGTCTGGGCCGCGATCATCGCCTGGGCGACCGCTGCCGCCCTGCTGATGGGATTCATCGGCATCATCGTGGTCGGCCCGCTGTTGGGCCATGCCAGTTGGCACGCCTATCGCTCGCTGGTCGGGAAATAAGCCAGCCTTCCACCTGCCTGCTGCTCCGGCGACAAAGTCGGCGCTGGCAGGACGGCACTCTGGGGAGAATTCAGCGAATGCGGCAGGTTGTGGCCGGAAGCAGGATTTCATCCTGCCGCCCGTAAGCGGTCGGTGGCAAAATGCCACGAACAGCAAATGCAGAGGGTGCGATGAAAAAAACGCTGATCCTTGTTCGTCATGCGAAGTCGAGTTGGGGGGAAGTTGACCTGCACGACATGGAGCGACCGCTAGCTGACCGCGGGAAGCGAGATGCACCTATGATGGGCAAACGTCTGGCGAAGCAGAAGGTGAAACCCGACCTGATCCTGTCGAGCCCCGCGCGCCGAGCGCTTGCGACAGCGGAAATCATCGCCAACGAACTCGGCTACAAGGCCAAGGATATCGTCGTGGATGAACGGTTGTATGCCACCGAACCCGAGATCCTGCTTGCGGTAATTGGCGAACTCGGTGACAAGCTGCAGTGCGTGATGATCTTCGGCCACAACCCCGAGTTGGCCGAACTTGCGCATCACTTGTCCAGCGAGATCAGCCAGATGCCGACGTGCGCAGTTGCAGAGTTCACGTTCGAGTCGAAGTCATGGTCAACCATCGGTACGCTACCGCCCGAGACCGTCAGGTTCCACACTGTCAAACCCCAGTCGGCCTAGGGAAATGCTGATCAAGTCCAGATTCCATTATTCCGGCGCAAGCCGGAATCCAGGGAAATCAACAAGCTGGACACCGGCCTACGCCGGTGTGACGGACTTGATCAGCGCTTCCCTGGATCAATCCCCTCGACAAAGACATCGACGACACGAACCGGCTTGGATTCCGTAACGTAGTCGTCCAGTACTTCCGGCAGCAACGTGCTTTGTGTCCTACTTTCACCTTCTATAAATCGCTTCATCCGGCCACCGCGTAATATTGCCTATTGCATAGGCGGTGCCAGGCGCAATAAGTTCCCTTTTTTACACAGTCTGGACCAGAAGCGGCCGCACCCCGCTTCCCAAAAGCCGCCATCTGAGCGACCACTGCACTTCGATACCTGCCGGATAAACGAAAAGGTTGGTTATGAAAGTCGGCGCTGGCCGGACGGCGTCCCCGGTCGCCGCTGAGGCGGTGTACAATAATTCGATCGAGTAACGGAAGAAATTGATTGCCGGGTGCCCGCTGGCATGGCATCATTCGAAGTCGTTTGGCATAAATAATGATGCAATCATCCGCGCAATTACTTGCTGTGCTGTTGCCAATCTCCTTCGGGAATGCAGAATGCCGTGCCTGCGGGTGGTTAAGGCGCGAATTCTGACCATGCGTCGATTCATCACCCACCTTTTCCTCGTTTGCCTGCTGGCACTGTCATTGCCAGCCGCGGCCAAGGAGCGGGTCTGGGTGGTGCTGTCTGCTGAAGATGGTGTTCATGCCGAAACGGCAACGGTGCTGCGTAACGAGCTGGCGGGGGAGGCGACCCTGAAGTTCGGTGTGCCCGGCAAGCTGCTGGATACGCATGAGGCTCCACCGACGCTGATCGTGACGGTGGGAACCGTTGCCTTTGATACGACCCACAAGTGGCTGAGCGAGCGCTATGCCATCTGGGGCCACGTGCCGGTGTTGGCTACCCTGTTGCCCCGGAGTGCCTTCGATGCGCGGGTGGCGGAGGCGGGTCGCTCGACACGTGCCCTGTCCGCGGTGGTGCTGGACCAGCCGATCAGCCGGCAGATGGCACTGATCGAGCACGTCTTGCCGAATCGGTTGCGGGTCGGCGTGTTGCCGGGGCCGCAGACGCGCCCTCTGTTGTCGCAGCTGAAGAAGCAGGCGAGTCTGCGTGACTTGCGCCTGGTCGTCGGTTCACCGGTCGATAGCCCGGAGAAAGTTTACCCGGCGCTCAAGGAGGTTTTTGAATCCGCCGACGTGTTGCTGGCCTTGCCGGATTCGCTCATCTACAACGGCAGCAGCCTGCAGAATATCCTGCTGGCCAGTTATCGGGCGCGCGTGCCGGTAGTGGCCTTTTCGCCGACCTATGTGAAGGCGGGCGCCCTGGTGGCGGTCTATGCCACGCCCACGCAGGTGGCGCGCCAAACGGCCGGTGTCGTGCGTGGCTGGCTGGCGGGCCGTGGCTTGCCGCCAGTGCAGATGCCGCGTGAATTTGATGTGGTGGTGAATACCCATGTGGCGAAATCGCTGGGTTTGCGCGTCGACGATGCCGAGCGGATCGCCGCGGCGCTACAGAAAGTGGAAGCGGGGGCGAAGCCGTGATCGCCCGGATCCTGGCTCGTCTGGGCATGCGCGGCCGCTTGCTGTTTGCGGCCACCCTGCCGGCCTTGCTGATGGTGACGGTGCTTGAAATCGTCTTTCTCAATCAGTATCAGAACAATAGCGAGCGCGTCTTTATTGAACGCGGCAAGGCGATCGTGCAACAGATGAGCACGGCAGCCGAGTACGCGCTGTTCAGCGGCAGTGTCGATACCATCGAGCGCCTGGCGGCGAGTGTGCGTGAGAGTAATGCAGACATTGTCGCGGTCAGCGTGCTGAATGCCGCCGGTAAGCGCGTTGCCGTCGCCGGCACGCAGACGCACGAGCCGCTGGCGCTGGTCGACACCTTGCAGATTGGCGGCGATGACGATCATGTGCTGATCCAGGGGGCGATTCGCCAACAAGCCGTGCCGCTGGATGCCGAGCTATGGGCGCTCGAAAGTGCTGCCGCGTTCAATGCGCAGCCCATTTCCGGCTATGTGCTGGTCGAGTTATCGCGGGCACACCTGAAGGAACGCTATCGCGAGATGTTGCACATCACGCTGTCGGTGCTGCTTGCCGGTTTTTTGCTGGCCAGCTGGATTTCGGCACGCATTTCCGACGATGTGCTGGCCAGGCTGGAAGCTGCCCGACTGGACCTGGCGCGGCAGAAGGAAATCGCCGAAACGTTGGCGCGTACCGATGCACTGACCGGCCTGGTCAATCGTCGCGCCTTCGATGCCGCGCTCGATCAGGAAATTCGCCGCGCGCAGCGCTACGACGCGCCACTGTCGCTGGTGATAACGGATATCGACCACTTCAAGTCGATCAACGACAGGTTTGGCCACCACGTGGGCGATCAGGTGCTGATCGATTTTGCCCGCACGCTCTCTGCGGCGGTGCGTGATGTGGATACGGTGGGGCGCTGGGGCGGTGAAGAGTTCGTCATTCTCATGCCGGGCACTGCGCTCGAGGAAGCCGCCATCGTCGCCGAACGCATGCGCCTGGCGGTGGCCGGCGCACCGACGCGAACGCAAAGCGGCAGCTGTGGCTATACCGCCAGCTTTGGCGTGACGGCTTATGGTGAGGCCAATTCAACTGCTGACACATTGATGGCGAGTGCGGATGCCGCCCTCTATCGCGCCAAGAACGGCGGTCGCAACCGGGTCGAAAAAGGATAAGCCATGAAATTTAGGAAAGCCTCCCTGCTGCTCGGTCTCGGCCTGCTGCCTGCCGTCTTGACGTATGCCCACGCTCAATCAGCAGCGGCCGCCATCGAGAACATGATGTATGCCAACCTCGATGAACTGATGTCCATGCCGGTGAGCATCGCGACCCAGTCCTTACAGTCAGTCTCCAAGGCGCCTGCCGTCGTCTCGGTGATCACCGCGGAGGACATCCAGGCGACGGGCGCCACCAACTTCGTCGAGGTCCTGCAGAGCGTGCCGGGCATTTATCTGCGTATCAACCAGTTTGGCTTCCGGCCCCAGGTGACGATCCGCGGTGCGGCCTCGAAAAATTCGCTGATCATGGTCAATGGTGCTCCGCTGCGCGATCTGGTGTGGGCGACGGGCATCTTCTGGCGCGGCTTGCCCGTCAATATGATCGAACGCATCGAGGTCATTCGCGGCCCGGCGTCGGCGCTCTACGGCTCGGATGCTTCGTCCGGGGTCATCAACGTCATCACGAAAACCGCCGGCAAGATGCGTCAGTCCGAAGCCGGCGCGCGCATCGGCAGCTTCGATACGCAATCAGTCTGGCTCAATCACGGCAGCGAGTGGAACGGGCTCGATATCGGCCTGTCTCTGGATGCCTCGACGACGGCTGGCCATCGTCCCCATATCGTCACCACCCGCAATGGCGGGCAGGCCGATCACGCAAATCTTGGCTACGACAATATCGATGCGCGTCTCTCGGTCGGCCAGGGTCATTGGCGCGTGCTGGCCGACCACATGCAGAAAAGCAATGTGGGCATTGGCTTGACCGGCGGCAGCTATCTTGATCCGCAGACGCAGGCCAGCGACCGGCTGACCAGCATGGCCTGGCTCTACGATAATGAACGCTTCGCCAAGGATTGGGGCCTCGATGCCGAGCTGCGCTACCGCGACATGGAGTATTCGTCGGAAAATGGTTTCTGGGAGCAGACGACCTCCGATGTCAATCAGCTACGCTCCGCCGAACAGCGTTTCAATGCCGAGCTCAGTGGCCTGTATTCCGGTTTCAAGGATCACCAACTGCGCATCGGCGGCGGCTATGTCTGGCAGGACATTTACTTTGCCGAGAACGTGACATCACTTCCTCCCCCCACTGGCACGCCGTCATTTACCAACATCCCGCTGCGCAGTCGCAGCAACAGCTATCTCTTTGTTCAGGATATCTGGAAGTTCGCCGAGCATTGGGAACTGACCGCCGGCGCCCGCTATGACCACTTTTTCGGCGCGACCGCTGCGCTGAATCCGCGCGCAGCGCTGGTGTGGCAAACCACTGACCGACTGACGAGCAAGCTGCTCTACGGCCGCGCCTTCCGCATGCCGTCCTTCCTTGAGTTGTATGTGAGAACCACCGCCACCATCCCGAACCCGGATCTGGCGCCGGAGAAGTCGAGAACCTGGGAGATGGCATTCAACTACCGTTTGACACGCGACCTGAATCTTGGCGCCAACGTGTTCCATTACTATCAGGCCAATCCGGTCGTCGACATCTTCGGTGTTGGCTACAAGAACGTCGATCCGCACACCATTCGCGGCCTGGAGCTCGAAGTTCTCTGGCAGGCCACCCAGACGCTGCGGATTGCCGGCAATGCCAGCTTCCGCAAGGCCGACCAGGATCAGTACGTTCGGCTGGGCGTTGCCGACCATTTCAGCGTGCCGAACCACGATGCCTACCTGCGTGCGGATTGGGCCTTCCTGCCGAAGTGGAACTGGAACCTCCAAGCCAACTATACCGGCCGGCGCTCGCATCGGGTGTCGGATACGCGCGGCCCCCTGCGTGCTCAGACCGTCGCCGATACCACGATCCGTTACTACCATGGCAGTGAGTGGGAATTTGCCGCGTCGATCCGCAACTTGTTCAACGAGGACGCGCGCGAATATTCAGGACCGAGAATTCCCGAACACCTGCCGATGCCGCGCCGCAATCTGTATGTCGAGGCGCGCTACAAGTTCTAGCCTGAAGTTCCGCTCTGCCGTAGTCACGATGAACACGCCAACTGCCTGATATTGATGGGGAATTGGAGAGTTATTCGGCTTGTTCTTGATTGATTATGTAGTCACTAAATAGATTGACTTATGCCGGTCAATAGCCT
>JAUXOM010000068.1 GCA_030682175.1 Rhodocyclaceae bacterium | reverse complement strand
GGCTTCGCGTATCGTGAAAGCCATCCGTCGCATCGCGCAACTGCGACGCCGTTTAAGCGAAGCGCAGCAGGAAATGGAAACCCAGCAGCAGACCGAGATTTTCCAACTCAAGCAGACCATCGAAGAAACCGAAGCCATGGGCGGCGATCCCCTCGGCGACTTGGCGCAACAATTGATGCAGGAATTGTCTGAGCGGAAAATTCAGTTGGAAATTGCGCAGCAAGAATAGGCCGCCACATCACCAATGGATGATCTCTACCCCCAAACGCTAAACCATATGGAATCGACGTTGTCGGTTTTGGAAAAGCGTGTGCCAGAGCCTCAGCGCGTACCGATGGGTGGCAGCTTTGTTTTCCGGTATGCCGAAAAATCAATTCATCAAGCAATCGTTCAAAAGTTGGCTCGTGTAGTCAGTACGTTGCATTCAGCGCGAATACTTCTGGAGTTTGGCTTCATACAGGAGCAGGCAGCGCTGCAAAGGATGCTTGATGAGTTTATGGAGGACATCACATTTCTTTCTTACGCAGTCATCTTTAATGATGTGACAGAGTTGCATCGCGCGTATCTGAATGCCTTCTACGAGGAGGAGTTAGACAAATCAGAAGACCCAATCGGATCAAAGCAGAAACGTCCAATGGTGCCGCGTCAAAAGATCCGCGCTTATATTGCAAAGATCAAAGGTGGCGATCCCGACACGAGCCATGCGGGAGCAGTAACGCGGTCCATTAGCAAAATGTATTCTGGATACGTTCATGGTGCGTCGCCGCACATAATGGAAATGTATGGAGGCAATCCACCAAAATTCCATGTGACAGGCATGGCAGGAATGCCTCTCTTTGCTGACCACAGGGATGATCTTTGGAACTACTTCTATCGAGGAATATGTGCGTTCGTATTTGCAGCTAAGGCATTTGGGGATGATGCACTATTCTCAAGCATTAACCGTTATTGCGATGAATTTGCGATGAGTGCAGGAAAGGCCAATTACGTATTCGCTAAGCATGCATAGGGGGCAGATGCGCTGCATATTCCAGATGCAAACAAGCCGAGATTTTCAACTCAGGATTGAGATGGCCCTGCGGGCCGTTTCAATCCTTAATGGGTTAGGGGGCTTTCCCACCACTTTTGCAAGTGGCAAACAAATGAACCGAAAGAAGCGAGATCAAACCCGCTATAACCGTAGGGAGGTGGAACTCGACAGCGACTCTATCTACTACGTTTCCTTTGCTCCAAAATCCGGCGAAATTTATGAGCATTCGAGTCTTTTGGATGATCCATGGAACGTTAGACTCGACAGAAATCCTATTGGAAAGCCGGGGTTAGTTGATGCTGCTATCTAAGACTTGTAACCGCCAGCAAGAAAGCCCCGACAGCGACTAATGGGAATGGATCAGGCTCTGTCTGTTTCAATGGCCTGCATTCGACTCATGATCACTTGCCCAATGCCATGCTTGCAATGAACCCTGAACGGGTTTCACCCGCAGCACGGGCTTGTGCATCCAATCTGTGAAGAATACGGCGCGGCAGGCTGATATTAACGCGCTCCATCGTGTCATCCAGCATGGCCGGGTCAACCTTTACCAGCCCCCACGTCCAGCCCTCATATTCAGGGTGAGCTTTGCGCAGCGCTTCGATGCTGGAAGGCTTCGGGATTTCCAGCCCCGCATCAAGTGCGGTTTCAATCCAGCCTGTTATAGCTTCTTCAGTCTGAATAAAGGCTTCCTCCAAGGTGTCGCCAGCCGAAAAACAGCCGGGCAGGTCTGGCACGACCACGCCGAAGGCTTCGGTATCTGTTCCATTTTCAATTGCTACGGGGTAATGCATGATGCACCTCTCATATTCCGGCCTGTTGCCGGATTGCTTTCACCAAGCCGCGCCCTAAATCTTTCTTCGGGTGTGGCACCACCACGATTCCGGGGCGTGTGGCGTGCGTGAATATGTGGTGTGAGCCATTCACCCGGTTGAGTTGCCAGCCCGCTTTTTTGAGTTCTCGAATAAGGTCTGCGCTATTCATTTGTGTATGATACACACCGCTTTGAGTTGATGAAAGTTGTTTAGTTCACTACGCGCAAACCGGCTTGCACTGGCACAAAGTCGATTCCCGCCTGCTCCAATATCCACGCCTCAATCTTGACGTGCCAGCTTCGCAACAGGTCGAGCGGGCGGCGGCGGTAATGCTTCTCGGCAAGCGCGCTTGGCTTGTGTCCCATGATTTGCGCGACCACGCCGGTCGGCACTTCGCACCATTCGGACAATGTGCCAAAGGATCGGCGCAGGCCATGCAGGGATAGCGCGGGCAGTCCGGCGGCGGCCAATGCCTTGTTGTGGCCGATGCGCGGCTCCATGAGCCTGCCTGATGCGGCGGTGGGGCTGCTGAATACCCATTCGTTGCGGCGAGGTAGAGCGGCCAGCAGTTGCGCCAGATAAGGCGTCAGCGGAATGATGCGTTGCCCTTCCACCTTGTCGTGAATCGTCAGGCTTTGCCATTGGAAATCCACATCATCCCATCTCAACCCGGCCAATTCTTCCCGCCTTGCGCCAGTGATAAGCAAGCCTTGCAAGTAGGCAGAATGTACGGGGTTGCTCAGTCTGCGCACATGCTCGAACCAGAGCGGCAACTGCTCACGCTGGAGGCAATCATCCTTGGCGGCAGGCTTCGGCAATGCTTCCTTGGCAACGTGAGAAGCGCACGCACCACTTGGAATGATCCCCTTGAATTCGGCACGGTTGCTCCAGCTTACGAATGCCCGTAATAGCGTAAAGGCGCGGCGGGCTTGTGTCGGGCGGCGGATCGTTTCTGGTGAATTGAGCCATTCGCTCACGCGCTCGCTAGTCAGGTCGCACAACCTCACGCCGGATAATGACGACAACACCCCGGCCACTGTTTCCCCTTGGCCTCTTACCTTGATTTTTCCGCCTGATGCAATTATTCGCTGATGGTCGAGAAAATGCCGTGCGCTCCATTTGGATTTCTTGGCTTCAAGGTAAACCGGCCACGCATCTGCCAAGGTCACATGCTGACGCACAGCTTCATCACGCTTGGCTGCAGCAGCGGCGGCAAGGTCGCTTTTTTGCTGGCGCGGGTCTATGCCTTGATCAGTCAGCGTCTTGAGGCGTGTTGCTTCGGACTGCGCTTTTCCGACAGGCCAGGTGCGCACATCACCTATAGTTACGCGCAGGGTTTTGCCATGTAGGCGGGCTTCGAAGATATAGGACTTGGTACCGGCAGCAGTAACCCGCAAACCCAAGCCGGGAGCCTTGCCGTCCCAATAGATGCTTTGCTGTTTGCCATGTTCGCATTGCGCCTTTGCTACCACGCCAGCCGTGAAGTTTTGCTTTGCCATGATCGCCCCTCCTAGTCGCCTACATGGTAGAATCCATGTAGGCACTGTGTAGGCAAATTATAACAATAAAGTGGAATATGAATCAACGCGATAAAGCAAGCGAAACGATATTATATATATGTTTTTATTAGAATATTATATACATTCTGCGACAGTGATCAACGACAGTAAATGTGAACTTGTGCGCATTCGTAATGCGAAGGTCACCAGTTCGATTCCGGTCATCGGCACCAGAACAGGGCCGGCAGCCACAAGCTGTCGGCCTTTTTCTTTGTCCGCCTTTCTCCTCTGTGCCGCGATATCGCCTGCCCATGGCCAGCAAATCAGCCTGAGCATAGAGGATATCGTCTCGCCCGCATTCCAGGTTCAGGGAATCGATGCCCGTCTGGACAAGGACAGCCTTAGCGCACACATCAGAACCATTTCCCTGCAAGGCAAGACCTGGCGCAACGTGCGCCTGAGCTGCCCGAAAATCCGCATCGGGCGCGACACCCTCGCCTGCGACCAGGGCACCCTGCAAGAAAAACAAAGCTGGCCGGTGCGCTTCAGTTACACCGCCAGCACGAAGCAACTGAACCTCGATCTCCTCCCCTCTGCAAGCGAACGCTGGCGCTTCGATGCGCGCCTGGAAAAAAACTGGAAAGTCTCGGCCGTTATCGAGAACGGCAACATTACTTATGCAAAATCCTGGTTAGCTGCGAATATTCCCGCCCCAAGTTCGGGGAAAATCAGCGGCAAGCTGCACTTCGGCGGCAGTGGCGCAAAGCTGCTCGCCGCCGACGCCGACCTGCTCCTATCCGGGCTGGCCTTCAGCGATGCCAGCGGCCTCCATGCCGGAGAAAAAATCAGCGGAAGAATCCAGTTCAAGGCGCATCAGGCGCGCGGCGAATTGATCTGGCAAGGCAATGCTTCCTGGGAACAGGGCGAAATCTATTGGCATCCTATCTATATCAGCGGCGGCGGGGTCAAGTTCTCGGCCAGTGGGCGTTCCAGCCCGCAGCGCATCGCGCTGGAACAGGGCGTGCTGCACTGGCCCGCCATCGGCGAGGTCAGGGCATCCGCCATATGGGATGTGAACACCCATCAATTTGCGACGGCCGAAATGGAGGGCAAGGAACTCAAGCTCGGCGCGCTCCATGCCACCCTCCTCCTGCCCTTCCTGGAAAAAACCGCCCTCGCAAAATCGGCTGCGGACGGCAGGATCAGTTTTTCCAGCCGCATTGCCAGCGGTGAAATCCAGTCGCTGGATTTAAGCCTGGACCATGCTTCGCTCAAGGACAAGGAAGGGCGCTTCGCGCTGCGCGAAGTGAATTTCACCCTGCCATGGCGCGCCAAGGCCTCAAGCGTGGCCGATCTGGCCATCGGCAGCGGCCAGCTCCTGGCGCTGCCGGTAGACGGCTTCAAGACCGCAATCCACCTGCAGGACAGAAACGTCCGCATTCCCCGGCTCGCCATTCCGATCCTGGGCGGCAGCCTCAACATCGAGAATTTTCAAGCCACGCAGGCGAAAGAAGGCTGGCAATGGGAATTCGAGGGCGGACTCACGCCCGTTTCCATGGAGCAGCTTTCCAGCGCCCTGCACTGGCCGAAAATGCACGGCACCCTGGCCGGGGTGGTGCCCCGCGTCCATTACGAGTCGGGCAGGCTGGCCATGGATGGCGCGCTGCTGGTCAAGGCCTTCGACGGCACGGCAGTGATCCAGGACCTGGTCCTGCTCGACACGCTGGGCCATGCGCCGCGCATGCAGGCCAGCATCGACATGCGCAACCTGGATCTCGACCTGCTGACGCGTGCTTTTTCCTTTGGCAACATGCAGGGGCGCATCGATGTGGAGGTCAAGGGCCTGGAACTCTCCAACTGGAAGCCGGTGGCTTTCGATGCCGCCGTGCGCAGCAGCCCCGGCGACTACCCGCGCAAGATTTCCCAGCGCGCGGTGCAGAATATTTCCGCCCTCGGCGGGGCGGGTGCTGCGGCGGCGATCCAGCGCAGCTTTCTGGGCTTTTTCGAGCAATTCGGCTATCGCCGCCTCGGACTCTCGTGCGTGCTGCGCAACAGCGTCTGCCTGATGGACGGCATCGAGCCTGCACCCAATGGCTACGTCATTGTCAAAGGGGGCGGCATACCGGCGATTACGGTTATCGGTTACAATCGCAGCGTCAGTTGGGATGAGCTGATTACCCGCCTGCAGCGGGTGACCCAGGGCAATGCCCCGCCCATTGTTCAATAGCGAGGACCACATGAAAACGACCTTTTTGGCAGCCGCGCTGCTGCTCGGCGGCATGACCGCAGGCTGCGTCACCATCAATATTTACTTCCCCGCCGCCGCCGCGGAAAAAGCCGCAGACAAGATCATCGACGATATCTGGCAGCTCAAGCAGGGCGCAAAACCTCAACCTGAAACACAAGGGGAAATCAAATGAAAACCCTCACCCGTCTTTCTTCGTGGCTGTTTCTCTTCGCCCTGTGCTGGCCTCCGCTGGCGCTGGCCTCCGCCGACCTGGAGATCAACACCCCCGCCATCACCAGCCTGAAAAACGGCATGCAGCAGCGTCATAATGAACTGGCGGGTTTCTATGCCAGCGGCGCAGTGGGCCTGACGCGCGACGGGCTGGTCGCCGTGCGCGACCCTGCCGCCGCCCCGCTGGCCCAGCGGCAGGCGATGAACTCGCTGGTGGCGGCGGAAAACCAGGACCGCAAGGCGCTGTATCGCGAAATCGCCCGCGCCAACGGCCACCCGGAATGGGAAGATGAAGTGCGCTCGACTTTCGCCCAGCGCTGGATCAGCAAGGCCGCTGGCGGCTGGTGGTACCAGAACGCCAGCGGAGCATGGGCCAAGAAGTGACCCCAGTCCTCGTTTTCGACATCGAGACCGTTCCTGACGTTGCAGGGCTGCGCACACTCAACGGACTGGGCGCAGACACGCCTGACGCCCAGGTAGCGGAAATCGCATTCCAGCAACGCCGTCAGGCCACCGGCGGCGACTTCCTGCAGCACCACCTGCATCGCGTGGTCGCCATCTCCTGCACCCTGCGCGAACGCGACAGCTTTCGCGTGTGGACCCTGGGCAGCACGGAAGACAGCGAGGCCGAGATCATCCGTCGCTTCTTCGAAGGCATCGAGAAATACACCCCGCAACTGGTCTCATGGAACGGCGGCGGCTTCGACCTGCCGGTGCTGCACTACCGCGCCCTGATGCACGGCATCCAGGCGCCGCGCTACTGGGACATGGGCGAGGACGACCGCGAGTTCAAGTGGAACAACTACATCAGCCGCTACCATACCCGCCACCTCGACCTGATGGACCTGATGGCGCTCTACCAGCCGCGCGCCAACGCGCCGCTCGACCAGATCGCCCAGTTGTGCGGCTTTCCGGGAAAACTGGGCATGGACGGCTCCAAGGTATGGGACGCTTTCCAGAACGGCGAAATCATCGCCATCCGTAATTACTGCGAGACCGACGTGGTCAACACCTACCTGGTATTCCTGCGTTTCCAGCTGATGCGCGGCGCGCTCACGCCGGCGCAGTACCAGGAAGAATGCAATCTGGTGCGAAGCCAACTGGAAAAGATCGATGCCGTCCACTGGCGTGAATTCCTGGCTGCCTGGACCGCCTGATTCATCATGGTTTACCGCAAGACATGGCTGGCTGCCGGCTGGCTGCTCATTTTCCTGATCAGCTATATCTCGCTCATCCCCTCGCCGCCCGCGCCCATGCGCTTCCCCCATGCCGACAAGCTGGAACACCTGATCTCCTATGCCCTGCTGATGGGCTGGTTCTGCCAGATTTACGCCGCGCGCGGGCAACGCATCTACCTCGCCCTCGCCTGTATTGCCTTCGGCGGGGTTATCGAGCTCTTGCAAGGCTGGAGCGGCTACCGTACCGCAGACTGGCTGGATTTGCTGGCGGACAGCCTGGGCGTCGCGCTCGGCTGGCTGCTGAACACCACTTCCCTGCAACATTTTCTAACCCGTTTGGACGCAAGATTGGCTTCACATCATGATCGTTAGCATCGAATCCCTGGACCACGAAGGGCGTGGCATCACCCACGTGGATGGCAAGGTGATTTTCATCGAAGGCGCACTGCCCGGCGAGGAAGTCACCTATACCGTATACAAGAAAAAATCCAGCTACGAAATGGCCACCATGAAGGAAGTCACGCGCGCCAGCTTCATGCGCGTCACCCCCAAATGCCCGCACTTCGGCATATGCGGCGGCTGCAGCTTGCAGCACCTGGAGGAATCCGGCCAGGTCGCGGTGAAACAGCGGGTGCTGGAAGACGACCTGTGGCACATCGGCAAGGTCAGGGCGCAATCCATCCTGCAAGCCATCCACGGCGAAGCCTGGGGCTATCGACAGCGCGCCCGGATCTCGGTGAAAGACATGTCGAAGAAGAAAGACAAGGTTCTGGTCGGTTTCCACGAAAAACGCAGCAGCTTCGTGGTCGACATGCACCGCTGCGAAGTCCTGCCGCCGCATATCTCCGCCCTGATCGAGCCGCTGGGCCAGTTGATCGGGCAGCTCTCCATCCGGGCACGGCTGCCGCAAATCGAAATCGCGCTGGGGCAAGACGTGAACGTGCTGGTGCTGCGCATCATGGACCCGCTCACACCCGACGACGAAGGCCTTCTCAAGGCCTTCGCGGACCAGCACAAGGTCCAGTTCTGGACCCAGACCAAGGGGCCGGACACGGTGCGGCCTTTCTATCCCCTGGACGCGCCGCCGCTGAACTACACCCTGCCCGAGTTTGGCATCACCATGCCGTTCCAGCCCACCGAATTTACCCAGGTCAACCCGGTCATTAACCGCCTGCTGGTGCGCCGCGCCCTGGCCCTGCTCGACCCGCAGCCGGGCGAGCGTATCGCCGACCTGTTCTGCGGCCTGGGCAATTTCACCCTGCCCATCGCGCGGCGCGGCGCGACAGTGGTCGGCGTGGAAGGCAGCGCCGCGCTAGTGGCCCGCGCCGTGTCGAACGCCGAATACAACGGCCTGGCGCATCGGGCAGAATTCAGGCAGGCAGACCTGTTCCAGGCCACCCCGGAAAGCCTGGCCGCGCTCGGCCATTTCGACAAAATGTTGATCGATCCGCCGCGCGACGGCGCGGCTGAGCTCATCAGGGCGCTGGAAGGCAATGGGCCTAAGCGCATCGTGTATGTTTCCTGCAACCCCTCTACCCTGGCACGCGACGCCGCCCTGCTGGTGCACGCTCAGGGATATATCCTCAAGGCTGCAGGTGTAGCCAATATGTTCCCGCATACCGCCCATGTCGAATCCATTGCGCTGTTCGAGAAAGAATAACCGGCAGACATTAGGTTCATCAGGACAATAAAAAAACCCCGCCTTCCGGAAAAGGCGGGGTCAGTCGGCTGACTGAGGGGCCGGAGCCCCTCTTTTTATTATTTGAACCAGGCTACTCCGATTCGGATTTGCGCGTTTCCACCTGCATGAGCGGTTCGGATGGCTCCACCTTGACCGCTTTCTGGCGAGCAGGCCGCGGCTTTGGCGTGGCCGTCGCAGCGGCTTCAGCCGCTTCGGCTTCCAGCCGCTGCAGGCGCTCGGCCTTGGTTTCCACCTGCACCAAGCCGCCCTCAGCAGGCTCAGTCGCTGCGGCAACAGCAGGGCGACGGCGGCGGCGTGGCGCACGGATTTTTGCCGGCTGTTCCTCTTCAGCTCCGGCCGCAACAGGTGCTGCCACGGTTTCGACCTGCTGAAGCGACGAGACCGGTTCTGCCGGAATTACCGCAGGGGCGGCCTGGGCCGGAACTTCGGGAGCGGCAGCCGCGACAGGTGCCGGAGCTTCCACTACGGCTTCTGCTTCAGGTTCCGCGACTTGAGGCGCCGTTACTTCTGGTTCCGCAGCCGCGACTTCCACGACTTCGGGTTCCGCCGCCACAGCCTGTGTTTCTGGCTGCGACTGGGCAATCTCTTCAGAAACTTTCACCGGTGCAGTCGCTTCCGCAACGGCGGGAACAACGATGGCGGGTGCCTGAGCTTCAACCCTGGGCTCTACTTCTGGCGCTTCGACTTGTAGCGTCTGCACCACAACCGGTGTTTCCGGCTGTAACCTGGAAACATCCTCAGGCACTGCCGCAGGTGCAGTCGTTTCCATCATCGCAGCGGATGCATCAGCCTGCTCCACCATGACTGGCGTGGCAATTACTTCACGCTTCACCACTTCGGCTTCACCAGGTGCACCACTGTCCGCGCGCACTTCCTCACGCCGTTCACGCTCACGCCTTCCGCCGCGGCGGTTGCGCTTGCCGCGACCCTCGGTGCCACTTTCTCCGGCGGCCTGCTGAGACCCTTTTTCTGCAATGGCAGCCGCCTGCGGCGCAGCGCGTTCGGCTTTAGCAGCAAGTTCTTTCCTGAGATCGCCACGCCCCTCACCGCGTTCTCCACGATCCCGGCTTTCGGCTTTCTCCGCGCCTTTCTCCGCGCGTTCAGGACGTTCGCCTCGACCCTCTCCCTGGCCTCCACCGCGGCGCTGCTGACCGCGTCCGCCTTGCTCCTGGCCCTGGCGTGGAGCACGCTCCGGACGACGTTCACGCTGAGTCTTCGCCTTGGGTTTCTCGACCGGCACTTCTTCCTTGGCTGCACCCAACTTTTGCAGCCATCCCTTGATTTTGCCAAAAATGGATGGCGTTTCGAGCACCGGTTCAGGCCGTGTCGGCGCTGGCTGCGCCGGAGTAATGCCACGCACTGCGGCCTGCGGGCGTGCCGGCTTGATTTCCTGTGACGGGGTAGCCGCCTCTGCCGTTTCCGCAGGAAGCTCGACCATTTTGTAGCTGGGTAGCGCACCTTCGGCGACATCTTCATGACGCAAACGGACGATGGAGTAATGCGGCGTTTCGAGGTGAATATTAGGAATCAGCACCACGCTGACCTTGTGGCGCGATTCGATGCCGTAGATATCTGCACGCTTCTCGTTGAGCAGGAAAGTGGCAACATCCACCGGCACCTGGGCGTGAATGGCGGAGCTGTTCTCCTTCATTGCCTCTTCCTGCAGGATGCGCAGGATGTGCAATGCTGAAGACTCGGCCCCGCGGATATGGCCGGTGCCATGGCAGCGCGGGCAGGGAATGTGGCTGGTTTCGCCCAGCGATGGCTGGAGACGCTGGCGCGAAAGTTCGAGCAGGCCGAAACGGGAAATCTTGCCCATCTGCACCCGCGCCCGGTCATGGTGCAGCGCATCTCGCAGGCGGTTTTCAACTTCTCGCTGGTTTTTCTGGCTTTCCATGTCGATAAAATCGATCACCACCAAGCCACCCAAATCGCGCAGGCGCAACTGACGGCCGATTTCGTCCGATGCTTCGAGATTGGTATTGAACGCGGTCTGCTCGATGTCCGACCCGCGCGTGGCGCGGGCTGAGTTGACGTCCACCGAGACCAGCGCCTCGGTGTGGTCGATCACGATGGCACCGCCGGAAGGCAGGGAAACTTCGCGCGAAAAAGCGGTTTCGATCTGGTGTTCGATCTGGAAGCGCGAGAACAGCGGTACATCATCGGAATAGAGTTTGACCTTGCCCACATTGTTGGGCATGACGTGGCTCATGAACTGCATGGCTTGTTCGTGAACATCAGCGGTATCGATCAGGATCTCGCCGATATCCGGCTGGAAATAGTCGCGAATGGCGCGGATCACCAGGCTGCCTTCCTGATAGATGAGGAAAGCGCCGCTCTGAATGGTGGAAGCGCCTTCAATGGCGCGCCACAACTGGAGCAGGTAATTCATGTCCCATTGCAGTTCTTCGAGGGTGCGGCCAATGCCAGCGGTACGGGCAATGATGCTCATGCCGGCAGGCACGTCCAGCTGCGACATGGTTTCGCGCAATTCTTCGCGATCTTCGCCCTCGATGCGGCGCGATACGCCACCGCCACGGGGATTGTTGGGCATCAGGACGAGATAGCGCCCGGCCAGGCTGATGAAGGTGGTCAACGCGGCGCCCTTGTTGCCGCGCTCGTCCTTCTCGACCTGGACGATGATTTCCTGGCCTTCTTTCAGCGCATCCTGAATACGCGCCTTGGAAACTTCAACGCCTTCGGGCAGCTTGAAGAAACTGCGCGCAACTTCCTTGAATGGCAGGAAACCGTGACGGTCCGTACCATAGTCGATGAAGGCAGCTTCCAGGGAAGGTTCGATGCGGGTGATGACACCCTTGTAGATATTGCTCTTGCGTTGCTCTTTTCCGGCTGATTCGATGTCGAGATCGATCAATTTCTGACCGTCGACAATCGCGACGCGCAACTCCTCAGCTTGGGTTGCGTTGAACAGCATACGTTTCATTACATATTTCCCCCGCGCGCTCCACGGGGCAAAACAACCCGCCTCGCAGTCCATAAAGATCCACGAGACCGGAAAGTTATTTCGGTTGAATCATTAGGTTATGATTTTCAGCCAACTTCAAGACCGGGTTGTTTCCAGAAATTTTTTCGTTCGGCACCAGAACCTGTGCATGGACACAATGCATCATTCTCAACGCATTCAAATGCCATGCCACAACCCAAATACATTTAAAAGCCCCGGAACCAAACCGGGACTCATCCCCACCGCGTTCAGGCTCAAAAATCGGCCAGGAGGAACGTCTTATGCGGGGCGTATCGTTCGGGCAAAACTTGAAAATATCGCCTGTTTAGAGCGCGTAATTATCACTATCGCTACTTTAAAATAGGTGAGCGTTATAACCAGACCAGCCAGTGATTACAAGTATTTGAAAAACCGGCTGTTTTGTTACTGAAACCGTGCTGTGGCCGGATTATATGAGTTCCCATCCCGGCACAACCCGGCTAGTATAAGCAAAATGAATGAATTGGGCAAAAATTCCGTCTCCATGGTCACCATAGGCGAAGACGGCGAAGGTCAGCGCATCGACAACTACCTGCTGAAGCGGCTCAAGGGCGTCCCCAAAAGCCATGTTTACCGGATCTTGCGCAAGGGAGAGGTACGCGCCAACAAGAAGCGCGTCGACGCCACTTATCGGCTGGTTCTGGGCGACGTGCTGCGCATACCGCCAGTGCAGATGGCACGGCGCGAGCCCGTCAGTCCCCAGCCTGTCACCGCCAGGCTGGCATCCTGCACCATCTTCGAAGACAGCGCCCTTCTGGTGATCAACAAGCCCTCGGGCATGGCGGTGCATGGCGGCAGCGGCATCAGCCGCGGCGTCATCGAACAGCTCCGCCTGGAGCGCCCCGAACTAAAATTTCTCGAACTGGCCCACCGCCTCGACCGCGAAACCTCCGGCGTGCTGCTGCTGGCGAAGAAGCGCAGCGCCCTGGTCAAACTGCACGAAGCCATGCGCGAGGGGGGAATGGACAAGTTTTATTACACGCTGGTCAAGGGCGCATGGCAGGACGCGCGCCGCCATGTAAAGCTTTCTTTGTTCAAATACCTGACAGCGGACGGCGAACGCCGCGTCAGCGTGCGCGAAGACGGCCAGGCTTCACACACCATCTTTACCCTGCAAAAACGCTGGCAGGATTTCAGCCTGCTTGAGGCTGAACTCAAGACCGGGCGCACCCACCAGATCCGCGTACATCTCTCCCATCTGGGTTTCCCCATCGCGGGCGACGACAAATACGGCGACTTCGCCCTGAACAAGGAATTGCAGCGCAAAGGCTTGAAACGCATGTTCCTGCACGCACATAAGGCGGTAATCCAGCACCCGATCAGCGGCGAGCAACTTACCCTCGAAGCACCGCTGCCGCAGGAACTGGAAAAATTCTTGAATTCTCTGGACAAGCAAAGCAATGCCGAAACAATTTGATCTGCTGGTTTTTGACTGGGATGGCACCCTGATGGACTCGGCAGCCACCATCGTGGCTGCCATTCAGGCTGCCAGCCGGGATATCGGCGCGGACGAGCCCAGCGAAGCTGCGGCACGGCATATCATCGGCCTGGGCCTGAACGAGGCGATTGCCGCCCTCTTTCCCGACATGGCTGCGGCGGATTACAGTCGCCTGGCCGATCGCTACCGTGTCCATTTCATGGCCCAGGACGCTGAAATACCGCTATTTGCCGGCGCCGAAGAAGCGATTCGGGAGTTACACGCGGCAGGCTTCATGCTCGCCGTCGCCACCGGCAAAGGCCGCCACGGTCTTGACCGCGTGCTCGATCATACTGGCCTGAGGCCCTATTTCCATGCCACGCGCTGTGCCGACGAGAGTTTTTCCAAGCCGCATCCCCAGATGCTGCTGGAACTGATGGAACGATTGGATGCCTCACCTGACAAAACCCTCATGATCGGCGACACCAGCCACGACCTGCAAATGGCTGTCAACGCCGGGGTGCCCAGCCTGGGCGCAGCTTATGGCGCCCATCCAAGAGAAGGCCTTGTGGGGTTTGCCCCCCTTGCCTGTGCCGACACTTTCGGCGAATTGCATCAATGGTTGCGTGAGAACGCCTGATAAACCACTGTTTGACATATTAAGGCTGCATCATGGGCCAATTCGGGTAAAATAACCCCCCTTCAAAATCATCACCAAGAGAAGCCGACAACCATGTCCGATCCCGACAACTGGGAACGCAAAACCCTCGAGAAACTTGCCTTCTCCGCGCTTCAGGAACAACGCCGCGCGCGCCACTGGGGCATTTTTTTCAAACTCCTGACATTCATCTATCTGCTCGTGCTGCTGGCGCTAGCCATGGGCTGGATGGATCATGGGGAAATGCCCAAATCCGGCAAACATACCGCTGTCGTGGACCTGCACGGTGTCATCGGCATCGGCGCGGACACCAATGCCGAACGGGTGATCAACGGCTTGCAGGCCGCCTTCAAGGACAAGAACACCCAGGGCGTCATTCTGCGCATCAATAGCCCGGGAGGGAGTCCGGTACAAGCGGGTTATATCAACGACGAAATCCGCCGCCTGCGCGCCAACCATCCCAACACGCCGCTGTATGCCGTAGTGGAGGATATTTGCGCTTCAGGCGGATATTACGTCGCCGCAGCGACGGACAAGATTTACGTCGATAAGGCCAGCATTGTCGGTTCGATCGGCGTGATCATGGACAGCTTCGGCTTTACCGGCACCATGGACAAACTGGGGGTCGAGCGCCGCCTGCTGGCAGCGGGAGAAAACAAGGGGTTTCTTGACCCATTCTCCCCGGCCAACCCGAAACAGGAAGAGTATGCCAAGGAGATGCTGGGCGAGATTCACAACCAGTTCATCCAGGTCGTGCGCCAGGGCCGAGGCAAGCGTCTCAAGGAAACCCCGGAAATGTTCAGCGGCCTGGTCTGGAGTGGCGAAAAAAGCATCCAGCTCGGGCTGGCGGATGGCTTGGGCAGCGCCGAATACGTTGCGCGCGAAGTCATCAAGGCCGAGAACATGATGGATTTCACACCGCAGGAAGGTTTTGCCGAGCGCGTAGCCAAACGCTTTGGTGCGGCAATGGCCAAAAGCTGGCTTGCCCCTCTCTCGTCCAGTTCGGTCAGTTTGCATTAACCCCGCCTTTGGAGGCCGCGCCTCCAGAGACGTGAAGGAGAAGTCATGCGATTCCGTTTTCCCGTAGTTATCATCGACGAAGATTTCCGCTCTGAAAATGCGAGCGGCATCGGCGTGCGCGTGCTGGTCAAGGCCATCGAGGAAGAAGGCCTTGAGGTCCTGGGCGCCACCAGTTACGGCGACCTGACCTCATTCGCCCAGCAACAGAGCCGGGCTTCGACCTTCATCCTGTCGATCGACGACGAGGAGTTCACCACGCCCGAACTGGCGGAGCATGCCGTGGCCCAGATTCGCGCCTTTGTCGAGGAAATCCGCCGCCGCAACGCCGAGATCCCGATTTTCCTGTATGGCGAAACGCGCACCTCGCGCCACATCCCCAACGATGTGCTGAAGGAATTGCACGGCTTCATTCACATGTTCGAGGACACCCCCGAGTTCATCGCCCGCTACGTGGTGCGCGAAGCCAAGGCCTACCTGGATTCGCTGGCGCCGCCCTTCTTCCGCGCCCTGACGCATTATGCGGCGGACGGCTCCTATTCCTGGCATTGCCCCGGCCACTCCGGCGGCGTGGCCTTTCTCAAAAGCCCGGTGGGACAGATGTTCCACCAGTTTTTCGGCGAGAACATGTTGCGCGCCGACGTGTGCAACGCAGTGGAAGAACTCGGCCAGTTGCTCGACCACACCGGCCCGGTAGCGGCCTCGGAGCGCAACGCAGCGCGTATCTTCAACACGGATCACCTGTATTTCGTCACCAACGGGACCTCCACTTCCAACAAAATGGTGTGGCATTCCACCGTGGCGCCGGGCGACGTAGTGGTTGTGGATCGCAATTGCCACAAGTCGATTCTCCACGCCATTATCATGACTGGGGCGATTCCCGTGTTCCTGACCCCGACGCGCAATCACTACGGCATCATCGGGCCGATCCCGCTGGAAGAATTCAAATGGGAAAACATCAAGAAAAAGATTGAAGCCAACCCTTTTGCGCGCGAAGCCAAGGGTTCGCCGCGCGTGCTCACCATCACCCAGAGCACTTACGACGGCGTGATCTACAACGTGGAAACCATCAAGGGGATGCTGGACGGCAAGATCGACACCCTGCACTTCGACGAAGCCTGGCTGCCGCACGCCGCTTTCCACGATTTTTATGGCGACTACCATGCCATCGGCGCCGACCGGCCGCGTTGCAAGGAGTCGATGATCTTCTCGACGCAATCCACGCACAAACTGCTGGCCGGCCTCTCCCAGGCGTCGCAGATCCTGGTGCAGGACGCCGAGAACCAGAAGCTCGACCGCGACGTGTTCAACGAGGCTTACCTGATGCACACCTCCACTTCGCCGCAATACGCCATCATCGCCTCCTGCGATGTGGCGGCGGCGATGATGGAGGCGCCTGGCGGCCCCGCGCTGGTCGAGGAATCCATCGGCGAGGCGCTCGATTTCCGCCGCGCCATGCGTAAAGTGGACGAGGAGTGGGGTGCGGACTGGTGGTTCAAAGTCTGGGGGCCAGACGACCTGTCGGAGGAGGGCATCGAGGAGCGCGAGGCGTGGATGCTCAAGCCCGGCGCGCGCTGGCATGGTTTTGGCAACCTGGCCGAGGGCTTCAACCTGCTCGACCCGATCAAGGCGACTGTCATCACCCCGGGTCTGAATGTGGATGGCGAGTTCTCCGACGAAATCGGCATTCCCGCCGGCATCGTTACCAAGTATCTCGCCGAACACGGCGTGATCGTCGAGAAGTGCGGCCTGTACTCCTTCTTCATCATGTTCACCATCGGCATCACCAAGGGGCGCTGGAACACGCTGGTCACCGCCTTGCAGCAGTTCAAGGACGATTACGACAAGAATCTGCCGCTGTGGAAAATGCTGCCGGAATTCGTCGTCAAGCATCCGCGCTACGAGCGGATCGGCCTGCGCGATCTGTGCGTGCAGATCCACGAGGTTTACAAAGCCAATGACATCGCGCGGCTGACCACCGAAATGTATCTGTCGAACATGGTGCCGGCGATGCGGCCGGCCGATGCCTTTGCCAAGATGGCGCACCGCGAGATTGATCGCGTCGGCATCGACGATCTCGAGGGCCGCGTCACGGCGGTGCTGCTGACCCCCTATCCGCCGGGCATTCCGCTCTTGATTCCGGGCGAGTGCTTCAATCCGACCATCGTGCGTTACCTGCAGTTCGCCCGCGACTTCAACGCCCGTTTCCCCGGTTTCGAAACCGACATCCACGGCCTCGTGAAGTCGGAAGGCAACGGCTACTACGTGGACTGCGTGCGCTCGTAAGAAACACGCCGGGCCGCCCCAAGTGTTTCTTAGCCCCCTGGGGGGGGAGAGCCGAGCGTAGCGAGGCTTGCGGGGGGGCGCTCATAGGTGGCGAAGGCGTAGCCGAAGCCGGCTGCCGCTGCGGGTTGTTCCGCCCGGGCGGTTTCGCGCCACGCGGTCGGGTCGATTTCAGGAAAGAAGGCGTCACCCGGAAATTCGCGGGAGAGTTCGGTCAATTCCAGCCGGTCGGCCAGCGGCAAAGCGTGGGCATACAGTTCGGCGCCACCGATGACAAACGCGCTGTGGCCCGTCGCGGCGGCCAGCGCGTCGGCCATGGAATGCACGACCGTTGCCCCTTCCGCCACGTAGGACGGGTCGCGCGTCATCACGATGTTCAGGCGGTCGGGCAAAGGGCGGAACCGCACCGGCAGCGATTCCCAGGTCTTGCGTCCCATGATGACCGCGTGGCCAGTGGTGAGCGCCTTGAAGTGGCGCAGATCTTCGGGAAGATGCCAGGGTAGGGCGTTGCCGTCGCCAATCACGCCATTTTTTGCCACGGCGGCAATCAGGGTCAGTCGGGCGCTCATTATTTCAGCAGGGCGGCGTAGAGGTCGCGGTAGCGTGCCGCGGGTGTGCGCCAGCTGTAGTCGCCGGCCATGGCGTTCTGCTGCAACTGGCGCCAGCGTTCGGGGTCCTGCCAGACTCTGACCGCCCGGCGGATGGTGTGCAGCAGGGCGGCGGGGGTGGCATCGGCAAACACGAAGCCGTTGGCGCTGCCGTTGTTCAGGTTCGCCACGGAATAATTCATGACGGTATCGGCCAGTCCGCCGGTGGCACGCACCAGCGGTGGGGTGCCGTAGGCCAGGCTGTACATCTGGTTGAGGCCGCAGGGTTCGAAACGGGAGGGCATGAGGAAGATGTCGGCGCCAGCTTCGATGCGATGCGCCAGCGCCTCGTCAAAGCCGATCCTGACGGCGATTTCCAGCGGGTGGCGTTCCGCCAGTTCACTGAAGGCGGTTTCCAGTGTCTTGTCGCCGGTTCCCAGCACCACCAGTTGCGCCGGCAGCGCGGCCAGCCGGTCGCCCGCCGCGGCGACGAGGTCGAGGCCTTTCTGGCTGGTCAGCCGGCTGACGACGGCAAACAACGGAATGTCGGCGCGCTCGGGCAAGCCGAACTGGCGTTGCAGGGCCGCCTTGTTGGCGGCTTTGGCGGCCAGGTGGTCGCGGTCGTAGGCAGCGGCCAGGTGGCTGTCGCCGGCCGGGTTCCAGACCGTCGTGTCGATGCCGTTGAGGATGCCGGTCAACTGGGCGGCGCGGCTTTTCAGCAGGCCTTGCAGCCCCATGCCTTCCGCCTCGGTCTGAATCTCGCGCGCATAGGTCGGGCTGACCGTGGTGAGCAGATCGGCGTGGCGCAGGCCGGCCTTGAGAAAAGACAGGTGGCCATAGTATTCGACGCCATCGATGTGCCAGTCGCTGGCGAGCAGCCCGAGTTCGTCGAGCACCTGGGGCGGGAAGATGCCCTGGAAGGCCAGGTTGTGAATCGTCAATACCGAGGCCGCGCCGCCCTTCTCGTAAAAGCGCAGGTAATAGGGAGCGAGCGCGGTCTGCCAGTCGTGGCAATGCAGGATGTCCGGCCGCCAGTCGAGCGCCGTCGCCGGGGTTGCATTGGCGGCCAGACGCGCCGCCACGCGCGCGAGCAGGCCGAAGCGCAAATGATTATCGAGCCAGTCGCCGCCTTCGGGGCCGAGATAGGGATTGCCGGGCCGGTCGAACAATGGCGGGCAGTCGAGCAGCAGCAGGGTCATGCCGGTATCCGTCCGTGCCACATACAGGTCAGCGGCGGGCAGTTGGCCACCCATCGAGGGCAAGTGGGCGAGATGCGCGGCACCCGGGAAGGCGGCGCGCATGGCCGGGTAGCGCGGCACCAGCACGCGCACGTCGCAACCCGCCTGGCGCAAGGCCTGCGGCAGGGCACCGGCAACGTCGCCCAGCCCGCCGGTTTTCACCCACGGAGCAATTTCTGAGGTGACGAAGAGGACTTTCATGTGAGTCTCTCATTGCTGCTGTCATTCCGGCAAAAGCCGGAATCCAGTGGTTGTGTCGCGTAATGAAGTTCCTGGATTCCGGCTTTCGGCGGAATGACGGGTTGCTGATATTTCGGTGTTTCCAGGCGATTCATTTGCAGGCCGCAATCAGTCCGGCGGTGGAACTGTCGATGTTGGCGACGGGCGTCTTGCCCTCGATCATCGGCAACAGCGTGTTGGCGATCTGCTTGCCGTATTCCACGCCCCATTGGTCGAAGGCGTTGAGATTCCAGAGCGCCCCCAGCGTGAATACCTTGTGCTCATAGAGGGCGATGAGCGCGCCGAGCGTGTGCGGGTCGAGCTTCGGCAGCAGCAAGGTGGTCGACGGCTGGTTGCCGGGGAAGGTTTTGTAGGGTGCCAGGAAAGTCGGCGCTGGCGGGACGGCGCTTTCAAGTTCGGCACACGCCTCGGCTGCAGTTTTACCCTGCATCAGCGCCGCACTCTGGGCGAAACAATTGGCCAGCAGCTTGGCATGATGCCCGGCGAGCGGAAAATCGGCTGCGCGACAGGCAATGAATTCGCAGGACAGCGCCCGGCCACCCTGGTGGAGCAACTGGTAAAACGCGTGCTGGCCGTTGGTGCCCGGCTCGCCCCAGAGGATGGGCTGGGTGGGGCAGCCCACGAGCTTCCCGTCTCTGTCGGTCTGCTTGCCAAGGCTTTCCATTTCGAGCTGTTGCAGGTAGCGCGGCAAGAGGCCGAGCGACTGGCTGTAGGGCAGCAGCGCACGGGTCTGCAGGCCGAGAAAATCGCTGTTCCACAAGTCGATGAGGGCCAGCAGGGCGGGCAGGTTTTCCAGCGGCGGCGCGCTGAAGAAATGTTCGTCCATGGCCCGTGCGCCGGCCAGCAGTTGCGCGAATTTTTCATGGCCGATGGCCAGCGCCAGTGACAGACCGATGGCCGACCAGAGTGAGAAGCGCCCGCCGACCCAGTCCCAGAAGGCGAAAGCGTTGTCCGGGTCGATGCCGAAGGCGGCGACGCGATCGAGCGCGGTGGAGATGGCCACGAAGTGACGGGAAACCGCCGCCTCGCCGAGGGCCGCGGTCAGCCACGCGCGCGCCGAGGCGGCGTTCTGCATGGTTTCCTGCGTCGTGAAGGTCTTGCTGGCAATGATGAACAGCGTGGTGCGCGGCGCGAGGCCCGCCAGCGTGGTGGCGAGATCGGCGCCATCGAGGTTGGCGACGAAATGCACGCGCAGATGGGGCACGTGGTGGGCGGCGAGTGCCTGCGTGGCCATGCGCGGGCCGAGATCGGAACCGCCGATGCCGATATTGACGATGTCGCTGATCGGTTCGCCGGTGGCGCCGCGCCAGCGACCGGAGTGAATGGCGTCGCAAAAGCCGCGCATCTGCCCCTGCACCGCGCGCACGTCGGGCATGACATCCGCGCCATCCAGCATGATCGGCCCGCCGCCATGGCGCAGGGCGAAATGCAGCACGGCGCGCCCCTCGGTATGGTTGATCGGTTCACCGGCGCGCATCCTGGCGATCCAGCCCGGCACAGCGGCGCTGTTCCACAGTTCGGCCAGCAGCGGCAAAGTCTCCGGGGTGATGCGCTGCTTCGACAGGTCGAGCAGCCAATCATTCCAGCGTACCGACAGGCGCTGGAAACGCGTCGGGTCGGTGGCGAACAGGTCGCGCAGATGCCTGCCGCGCAAACCCTGGGCGTGGCGTTCTACATCTTTCCAGGCGGGGGAAGAAAGCAGCGGATTCATGATGTCGTCCACGCCAAGTGGCCAACACCGCAGTCACGGCGCAGGGCCGCCCCAAGCCGGGACGGCACGCGCCGCAGGCGCAATCCGCTGGACAACATCAACGAAGCGCCCCGTAACAGACGAGCGCAGCGAGCAACCGTCACCCCCCTTCCCCGGGAAGGGGGGGCGGGGGGGATGGGGGCAATGGCTACAACCACAGCATCATCCCCATCTCGAAGGGTTGGGTCAGCAGTTCATGATAGGGGTAGGCGCGGATGCGATAGTCGATCTTGCCGCACATGTCCGGCGTCAGGGTGAGGGTGTAAAGGGATTCGCCATCTTCCGGGCCGGGCCCCTGGTAGTCGAGGTACATGCGGCGCGGCGGCTTTGATTTGGCGTTGGAGCTTGGCCGTGCCATGAGCAATTCGACCGCGATGTCGTCCGGCGCGAGATTACCGAGTCGCACCGCTACCTCGAAGTGCAGGCTGGTGCCGAAGGCAATGCGCTTTTGCGGATTGTCGCTGCGGCGCAGGCTGATGTTTGGCCAGGCCAGCCGCACTTTCTGTTTCCAGGTGGCGAGTTCGCGCGCGGCGGCGAAGTGGTTGGCGCTTTTCACGCGCCACTGATGGTCGGCGGGCGCATAGAACTTGGTGACATATTCACCCACCATGCGCATCGAAGTGAAGTGCGGCATGATCGTGGCGATCGAGCGCTTGGCCATGTCGACCCAGCCGGGGGAATAACCCATCGGCCCGCGCGCGTAGTAGAGCGGGATCACCTTGTCCTGCAGGGTTTCATAAAGCTCGCGCCCTTCTTCCTGGTCGCGGCGCTCGTTATCGTGGATGCTCGAAGCCGGCTTGATCGCCCAGCCGTTCGCGCCATTTTCGTCCTGATGAAAGCCTTCGCCCCACCAGCCGTCGAGCACCGAGAGGTTGATGACGCCGTTGATGCCCGCCTTCATGCCCGAGGTGCCGGAGGCTTCGAGCGGATAGATCGGATTGTTGAGCCAGACGTCGACGCCGGAAACCAGCCGCCGCGCCAGCCGCAGGTCATAGCCCTCGACCAGCAGGAAATGACCCTCGAATTCCGGCATCTCCGCGACTTCATGAATGCGGCGAATCAGCGCTTGCCCCGGCAGGTCGGCCGGGTGCGCCTTGCCGGCGAAGATGAACAGCACGGGCCGCTCGGGATTGCAGATCAGGCGTTGCAGGCGGTCGAGATCGCGGAACAGCAGCGTGGCGCGCTTGTAGGTCGCGAAACGGCGCGCGAAGGCGATCGTCAGGACATTGGGATTTTCCGGGTCGGCCAGGCGCAACAGGCGGTCGATGTGCGACTGCGAGATCTGGTTGCGCCCATGCTGTTGCGTGATGCGATGGTGCACCAGATGCAGCATCTGCGCCTTGATCGACTGGCGCACGCTCCAGAAGCTGTGGTCCGGAATGGCGTGGATTTCATCCCAGCAGCGCGGGTCGGTGAGTCGCTGGCGCCAGGCGGGGCCGAACACGCGGTCGAAGGTGTCGTGCCAGATGTCGGAGAGGAAGGTGGGCACATGGACGCCGTTGGTCACGTAATCGATGGGGTTCTCGGTCGGCTCGACCTGCGGCCACAGGCCGGCGCAGATCTCGGCCGAGACCGTGCCGTGGATGCGTGACACCCCATTATGGAAACGCGAACCACGAATCGCCAGCGCCGTCATGTTGAAATTCGGCTGGTTGTCGATGCGCCCCAGGGCGAGCAGGCTGCCGATATCGCAGCCCAGATCGTGACAGCACTCCTCGAAGTAACGGCGGATGCTGTCCTCGTCAAAATGGTCATGGCCGGCCGGCACCGGGGTGTGGGTGGTGAACACAGTGTTGCTGGCGACCGCCTCGAAAGCGCCGGGAAAGTCCAGTCCGGCCTTGATCAGGTCGCGGGTGCGTTCGAGAATCAAAAAGGCGGCATGGCCTTCGTTGATATGCCAGGCGGTGGGTTGCAAGCCCATTTCGGCCAGCGCGCGTACGCCGCCCATGCCCAGCACGATCTCCTGTTCGAGGCGCATGGTGCGGTCGCCGCCGTAGAGTTGGTGGGCGATATTGCGGTCGTGCGGCGAGTTTTCCTCGAGGTCGGTGTCAAGCAGATACAGCGTGATGTGGCCGACGCGCGTCGACCAGACTTTGACATGCACCGTGCGACCAGGCATGTGGATGGCGACCTTGAGGTCGCTGCCGTCGGCGCGCTGCACCGGTGCCACGGGGAGGTCGTCGAAATCGGTGGCGCTGTAAAGGGCGTGCTGGCGACCCTCGCCATCGATGCTTTGCTTGAAATAGCCCTGACGGTAGAGCAGGCCGACGCCGACAAAGGGAAGATTCAGGTCGCTGGCGGTCTTGCAGTGGTCGCCGGCCAGAATGCCCAGGCCGCCGGAATAAATGGGCAGGCTCTCATGGAAGCCGAATTCGGCGCAGAAATAGGCAATCAGGCCACCGTCGGGCAGGTGCGGGCCATTCTCGCGCCGCGGGGTGTCGTGGTAATTGTCATAGGCCGACAATACCTTGGCGAGGGTGCCCAGAAATACCGGGTCTGCGGCGGCTTCATCGAGCTGGCGCTGGTCGATGCGTTTCAGGAAAGCCTTCGGGCTGTGGCCGACCACGCCCCAGAGCTTCTGGTCGAGACGGGCAAACAGGGAGCGGGTGGGGCGATCCCAGCTGTACCACAGGTTATTGGCCAGTTCGTCGAGCCGTGCGAGTCGCGCGGGGAGTTTGGGATTGATCTCTAGTTGGAACAGTGTGCCGGCCATGAATTTTTCCGATTTTCTTATGTATGAAGGGATATTTTACGTAAGTTGCGCGCCTTGCCCGCCAGCGCGCCGCATTGTGCCACCGGCGTCGACCGTCGCCTGGTCGGCGCGGCCTGTGGAAATTGGCATATCGAGCTGCACGGGCGGCACCAGCTGCAGGCCGTGATACAGGTTGGCAAGGTTGCGGCGGAACAGGCGGTCGAAGCTGACTACCGCCTGTGCCGGGTTGTAATCGCCGAACCACCAGAACCAGTCGGAACTTTCGCAGATGGCAAGCTGTGCTTCCGCCGCCGCGACCTGTGCCGCGGTCAGGCGACCACTGGCCATCACCTGGTCATAACTGCGCTTGGCGGCGCACAGCAGATCCCAGGCGTGATTCTTGGCTGGCTCGCCGATCCAGGTGGCGAGCGTGCCATAGACCCAGCTGCCGGCAGTCAGCCGCGGCAATTGCCGCGGTGGCGCACGATCCTTATCCGCCAGAACGCTGGCATAGGTGCGGGTGTGCAGTGCCGGGCGGGTTTCCAGCAGTTCGTATAGATCGTCGAAGAAATAATAGCCGTTGTACGGGTAATACTCCCAGGCATTCTCGCCATCGAGGATGACGCTGACCAGTGGCACCTGGCCGGCCGGCGCGGCGGCGGCAATGGCTTCCAGCTGCGCGACGAAGTGCGCGGCGGCATCGCGGCCATGCCATTTTGAATATTCGAAGCCGATCAGGTCGGAGAGCTGGTCGTCACGAAAAAACAGGGTGAGGTCCGGTGCCGCGGCCAGTTGCCAGGGATGGTGCGCGGCCCGGGGCTGCGCCGTGCCAAGGCTGTTTTGCAGCACGTTCTCGCCACTGGCAGTCCAGCGACAGCCCGCTGCGGCAAGTTGCTGGACGAGCACGGTGGACAGCGCGCCCTCGGCCGGCCACAGGCCGGTCGGTGGCGCGCCAAAGCGCCTGGCGTGGCTTTCCTGTGCCGCCACGACATGCCTATGCACCCGCTCGCGTCCGCCGGGGTAAAGCGTCGCCAGCGGCAGGGGCGCCAGCGGCAGGCTTTCGCGGGCCGCCTGGAAGTCAAGCAGCAATGGCGCCAGCGGGTGACAGGCCGGGGTCGCTGACAACTCGATCTGGCCCCGCGCCTGCAGGGCGCGATAGCGTGGCACCAGGTCGGCCAGTGTCGTGCCGATGTAGGCGAGCAGGGCCTGCCGGTCGGCCAGGCTGTAGCCTTCCCCCTTGGCTATCAGGTCGGCCAAGAGCGGTGCGCGCCGCCGCTCTGTCTCGCCGGTCCACACCAGGTGGTACCAGGTCACCAGGTCGGCCAGGTAGGCGCCGGAAAGGTAGGCCAGCGCCGCTTCGCCTTCGCGCGTCAGCGATTCGTGGAGTTCGTGCAGCCGCCGGTAGCGGGGAAAGGGCGCCAGCATGGTGGCGTGGTTGCAGCGGAAGCAGGATTCGAGGAGGAATTTGCGCTCGACGGGAGAGAGCGCATCGAGGTCATCCTTCGCCAGCAGTTGCAGCAAGGGGTCGCGGAATTCTCCGGACGCAAACTGCCCGATGTAATCGTCGATCTGGTCGAGCAGCACCGGCACGAAATTCACTACGGCATGGATGCCTGGGTGGCGCTCCAGGTGCGCCGCCATGTCGGTGTAATCCTTGATGGCGTGCAGATAGGTCCACGGCATGACGAAGGTGCCACTCGCGTGGTCGCGATAGTCCGGCTGGTGCATGTGCCAGAGAAAAACCAGATCAAGCCGTGTCGCGGCCATGGCGAGCGAAATTCAGCGGGAAATTCAGCGGATATGGTGCAGCTGCTGGCCGAGCATTTCCGGCGTGACCAGCGTGATGCCTTTTTCGGTGACGTGAAAGCGGCGGCGATCTTCCGCCAGATCATGGCCGATGACCATGTCCGGAGGTACCTTGCAGTTCTTGTCGATCACCGCGCGACGGACCTTGGCGCGCCGTCCGATTTCGCAGTTGGGCAGCAGCACCGAATCTTCGACTTCCGCCCAGCTATGGAGGTAGACGCCGGAAAACAGCAGCGAGCGGCGCGCGGTGGCGCCGCTGATGATGTTGCCACCCGAGACCAGCGAGTCGATCGCCATGCCGCGCCGGCCGTCCTCGTCGAAAACGAACTTGGCGGGCGGCAGTTGTGCCTGATAGGTCCAGATCGGCCAGTCGTTGTCATACATGTTGAGTTCGGGCGAGACCTTGGTGAGTTCGATGTTCGCTTCCCAGTAAGCATCGACGGTGCCGACGTCGCGCCAGTAGGGGATGTTGCTGCCCGACATGCAGACGCAACTGTCGGCGAAGTTGTGGGCGTGGCAGCGGTAACGGCTGATGACGTGGGGGATGACGTCCTTGCCGAAATCGTGTGCGGAGCGCGGGTCGTCGGCGTCCCTGATCAGTTGTTCGTAGAGGAAAGCGGTATTGAAGACATACACGCCCATGTTGGCCAGCGCCCGGTCGGGGCGGCCGGGCATGCAGGGCGGCGTCTGCGGCTTTTCGAGAAAATCGACGATGCGATTGTCGTCATCGACGCCCATCACGCCGAAGGCGCTGGCCTCCTCGAGCGGCACGTCCATGCAGGCGACCGTCAGATCGGCCCCGGTCTGGGCATGCTGGGCCAGCATGCGCCCGTAGTCCATCTTGTAGATGTGATCGCCGGAGAGAATCAGCACATATTTCAGATTGCGCCGCCGCAGCATGTCGAGGTTCTGGAACACCGCGTCGGCTGTGCCCTGGTACCAGTCCTCGCCGACCTGCTGCTGCGCGGGCAGCAGATCGATGAATTCGTCGAAGCGCCCGTCGAGAAAGCTCCAGCCACGCTGCAGGTGTTGAATCAGGCTTTGCGCCTTGTACTGGGTAGCGACGCCGATGCGGCGAATGCCGGAATTGACGCAGTTCGACAGCGCGAAATCGAGAATGCGAAACTTGCCGCCGAACGGCACCGCGGGTTTGCAGCGCCAGTCGGTGAGTTGCATGAGCCGACTGCCGCGGCCGCCGGCCAGGATGATGGCGTAGGTCGAGCGCGTCAGATGGCTGACGAAGCGGCCCTGCGTGGATTGCGGATCGTTGAGCGATAGATCTTCTTGCATGTGTTGCTCCCTTGCATGCTGGATGGCATACCCGCCGCTTTTATATTTTGTTTGTCCGCGTTTACCGTGGACAGTATCCCTCTGGCGGGCGGGAGTGAGTCGAGTGGTGCCCGCAGTTATGAGTTGAGAACGCCTTCGCGCAACAGGCGATCCACTTCGGCTTCCGCGGCAGTCCAGTCCTCAAGCGCATTGCCGCCATGAAAGCCGCGCCGCTCGGCAATGTAATAGGCCGCAACCTCGATGTAATAGCGGCGCTGATCGGGTGCCAAAGTTCCGCCGGCAGCCTTGGCCCTGGTTGGCTTGGCCGTGCTGGGGTCTGACTTGGCCGGTTTGGCAACCGCGCCACTTTTTGCCGCTTTGACTGTCGTCGCGGGCTTCTTCGCTGCTGCTGCCGGCTTCTTCGCCGCCGCCGTCGGCTTGGCCGCTGCTGTTGCCTTGACTGCCGCTTTGCGGGCTGTTGTGGCAGCCTTCGGCTTGACTGGTTTGTCTGCGGATTTGGGGGTGGGCGCCATTGCTGTCTCCTCGTGCTGATGATTGACCAAGTTTAACTATAGCTTACATTATTCGCGGAGCATCCATGCTTGTCGGTGATTGGCCGCGTCATGCATGGGACATCGGCAAGGCGCGCTGCGCCAGCTTTGCCGCGCCCTGCAGGCCGATGTCCGGCGCGGTGACGACATGCACGGGAATTTGCCGGGCAAGCGCGGCATGCTCGGCCTTGGCATTGAATGCCGTCATGAAGGCGCCTTGCCGCAGCAACGGCAGCAGCTTCTGCGTGACGCCGCCGGCCAGATAGACGCCGCCGCGCGCCAGCAGCGCCAGGGCCATGTCGCCGGCAAAGGCCCCATAGCTGGCCATGAAGATAGCGACAGTGCGCCGGGCCAGGCTGTGGGGGTCGGCAAGCGCCAGCGTGCCGATGGCCGTGGCCGGATCGTCGCTCGCGAGCGGGTCGGGCATGTCGGCGACCTCGCGGGTGACGAGAAAACGATACAGGCTGATCAGCCCCATGCCGGAAATGGCTCGTTCGGCGGTGGCGCGCTCCTGCGTGTCGCGCAGGAAAGCGGCAAACTCCATCTGCAGATTATCGGCGGGCGCATAGCCGACATGCCCGCCTTCGCTGGGCAGAATGTTGAAGCCATGCTCCGTCGGGACGATGCAGGCCATGCCCAGGCCGGTGCCGGCGCCGATGGCCAGTCGCACGCCATCGCGGCGCGGCGTGCCCTGTTGCAGACACAGTCGCCCTTCTGCCGGGAGGACGGCGATGCCGGCGGCAACAGCGGCGAAGTCGTTGGCCAGCGTGACGGGGATACCCAGAATTTGTTCCAGCGCAGCCGCATCCGCCTGCCAGGGCAGGTTGGTGAAGCGTGCCTGCCGCCCGTCGTCGCTGACCGGTCCGGCCACCGCCAGACAGGCGCCGACCACGCCGCTCAGCGCGTCGCCGGCAGCGGCCTTGAATTGCGTCAGAAGTGCTTCAAGGCTGGAAAAGTCGGCGCTGGCGTAACGGCGCGTCAGCGTGAACGTCGGCCTGTCGTCGGCAAATTCGGCGATGCCGAAGCGCGCCTGGGTGCCCCCGAGATCAGCGGCAAGAACTTTCATGTCGATAACCTCAACACACACCACGGAGGACACGGAGAGCACGGAGGAAGTGCGAATTCAGTAATGGTGACGGTTTGCCCGTCGGCTGTCCCATACGCATTTTGCAACACCGTGAATTTTCTCCGTGCTCTCCGTGTCCTCCGTGGTGAACCGCTTTTTTCCCGGTTCATACCGCAATCGGCGCAGCGATGTGTGGATGCGGGTCGTAGCCTTCGAGCGTGAAATCCTCGTAGTGGAAGGCAAACAGGTCGGTGATCGCCGGATTCAGGCGCATCGTCGGCAGGGTACGCGGCGCGCGTGACAGTTGCAGGCGCGCCTGTTCGAGATGGTTGCTGTAGAGGTGGGCGTCGCCCAGCGTATGCACGAAATCGCCCGGCCGCAAGCCGCACACCTGCGCCACCATCAGGGTCAGCAGCGCATAGGAGGCAATGTTGAAAGGCACGCCGAGAAAGATGTCGGCGCTGCGCTGGTAGAGCTGGCAGCTCAACCTGTCGTCGGCAACATAGAATTGGAACAGCGCATGGCAGGGCGGCAGCGCCATGCGGTCGACATCGGCCGGGTTCCAGGCCGTGACGATGTGGCGGCGCGAGTCGGGGTTCTTCTTCAGCCCCTCGATCAGTTGCGCGATCTGGTCGATCTCGCCGCCGTCACCCTTGTCGCGACGGGGCCAGTGTCGCCACTGGTAGCCATAGACCGGGCCGAGGTCGCCATTCTCATCCGCCCAGTCGTCCCAGATCGAAACCTTGTTCTCCTTCAGATAGGCGATGTTGGTGTCGCCGCGCAGGAACCACAACAGCTCGTGGATGATCGAGCGCAGGTGCAGCTTCTTGGTGGTCAGCAGGGGAAAGCCGGCGGCGAGGCCGAAGCGCATCTGCCAGCCGAACACCGAGCGCGTGCCGGTGCCGGTGCGGTCGGCCTTGACGTGCCCGTGGTCGAGCACATGCTGCATGAGTTCGTGATATTGGCGCATCGGGAAATGGGGCAGAGGTTGGTTGGGCGGGTGCTTATAATCGCTTGAATTATAAGGTGAGGTGATCCGATGAATTCCCCCGCGCATTTTCCAGCTCTGCCACGACTGACGGTCACCGCCAATCCTGCCAAGGCTGCCCATACGCTCTACCTGCTGCCGGCCGGCAAGCTTCTGCCCGATGCCCTGCCCGAACTCGAATTCTGGCAAAAGGTGCTCAAGCGCAAGGCCGTCAAGCCGGCGGAACTGGTCAAGACGCCGCTGGTCGCCGACCTGCCCCTGGGCGGGCGCGCGGCCTTGCTGATGATCGATCCCGTCGCTCAACGCTTCGACCGGCTGACCGCATTGCGCAAGGCACTGATGCCGCTGCTCGAAGAGTCGCCCGAAACGCTGGCCCTGCTGCCGCTGGATGTCAGCGCCGCAGCCGTGCAGGATGCGGTCTATGTCGCGCTGGTGAATGGCGTCCCCCTGCCGGCGCAAAAGAAGAAGCCGGCAAAGGCGCTGAAGGAACTGCTGGTCGCCGCGCGCCGTCCCGCCAGTCCCAAAGGGATTTCCTTCGGTCACGCCGACTTTTCCTCGGCACAGGCGCTAGCCCGCGCCAACTTGCTGGCGCGCGAACTGACCGCGTTGCCGCCCAACCAGCTTGATCCGTCCCATTACCGCCAGCGGCTGCGCAGCCTGGCCAAGGCGAGCGGCTGGGGCATCGAGGAATTCGATTTTCGCCAGCTCAGGAAAATGGGCGCGGGCGCCTTTTGCGCGGTTGCCCAGGGCAGCGATGCCAGCGGCAAGGGAGATGAGGGCGGCGCCGCCGCCATCGTCCGGCTGTCATGGCGGCCGAAAAAGCAGGCGCATGGCGTCAAGCCGCTGGCGCTGGTCGGCAAGGGCATCTGCTACGACACCGGTGGCCACAACCTCAAGCCGGCGAAATACATGGCCGGCATGCACGAAGACATGAACGGCTCGGCCGTGGCGCTGGCGATCCTGGCCGCCGCGGCGGAACTCGAACTGCCCGTGGCCATCGACTGCTGGCTGGCCATCGCCAAGAACCACATCTCACCCACCGCCTATGCGCAGGGCGACATCGTCCGCGCGCTGAACGGCACCACCATCGAAGTCATGCATACCGATGCCGAAGGCCGCATGGTGCTGGCCGACACCCTGGCGCTGGCCGTCAAGCAGAAGCCGCAACTGCTGATCGACTTCGCCACCCTAACCGGCAGCATGCACACCGCTCTCGGCCAGCGTTACTCGGGCGTCTTCGCCAGCGACGCCGCGCTTGCCGCCCGGGCAGTGGCGGCCGGCAGCGCCAGCGGCGAACGCGTCTGCGTCTTTCCGCAAGACGCAGACTACGAAGCCGCGCTCGACTCGAAAGTCGCCGACATCAAGCAATGCACCCTCGAAGGCGACGCCGACCACATCCTCGCCGCCCGCTTCCTCGGTCGTTTCGTCGGCAAGACGCCCTGGCTGCACGTCGACCTGTCGGCAGCGAGTTGCACGGGAGGGCTGGGCGCGGTCGGCACCGACCTCACCGGCTTCGGCGTCGCCTGGGGAATTGCACTGCTGCAAGACTGGACGGGCGCAGGGTGACCCGGCCTTGCAATGAATCCGGGTGGAGGGGAGAATCCACTGCGGCATAATATCTGGTGCCGCCAGGAATCGCCGTACCGCCAGCGCCGACTTTAATGCTCCCTATCCCGATGCGGATCGTGCCATGAGATTGCTGCACCCCCTTCCCGAAAAACCGTGGCCTGTCCTCAGTTATTCCATAAACCGAGGCCTGACCTCGGTTGCCCCCGGTTATGTGATCCCGGTTATGCTTTTCGGTTATTCTTTTGCGAGGAGTCAAGACATATGGGATACGCTGAACTTATAGAGCGGCTGCAAGCTCTGCCACAGGAAAAACAAGTTGAAGTCTTCGATTTTGTCGAGTTTCTTTCAGCCCGGTCCGGCGGCGTCGGCAGCAAGCCGCTCGCTCATGGCGAATGGACTGATGCCGAGTTCTCCGTGATGGCGCTGCAGCAAGCCCTGCGAGGTATCGAAGACGACCCCGTCGCTTATACGCGCGACGACCTGAAGGAGCATTGGCAGTGAAGCAGGCCGGACAGATTGTCCTCACCCCGTTTCCCCACACCAACCTGTCAGGGGCGAAATTGCGGCCTGTTTTGATGTTGCGGCCAGCTTCGCGTTATGGCGATTGGCTGGTATGCATGGTGTCCTCGCGCCTGGAGCAAGCCGAAGCAGATTTTGATGAAGTGCTTACCCCGGCAGATGCCGATTTTGCTGCCAGCGGCCTGAAAGCCCCGAGTGTATTGCGTTTGGCTCGATTGGCCGTGCTCGATGGCACGCTCCTCGCGGGCAGTATCGGGATCATTGGGGATGAGCGATTGGCGCAAATCCGGCGGCGACTCGCGGAGTGGATTGCAAACGATGCCTGACCTGTTGATGTGAAAATCGAGGCTCTTTTATTGCGTGCAGCAGAAAATCGTGGTCTGTCCCCGGTTTCCATATTGCAATGAATGCGGGGGGCGGGGAGAATCCACTGCGGTTCATGCGGGCGCTTCATCCCCTAACCGCCGTACCCCATTCGGGGCATTTCATACCCGCTGCGAGGCACGCCGTCCTGCCAGCGCCGACTTGATTGCTGCCAGCCCCGAGGAAGATTGTGCCATGAGAATACTGCCCGCCGAGCCTGGAAAACCGTGGTCTTTCCCTATTTTACTGTTTTACCGCTGTTTTACCGGAGAGGGAAAAGAAATGAGAGTCGCGCCCGAGCAAATCGCCACAGCCGTGCAAACGATCCGCCAGCGCCTGGGCGATGTGCCGGTATGGCTTTTTGGCTCGCGGGTGCATGATGGAAGCAAGGGAGGCGATATCGATTTGTACGTTGAACTGCCTCGACCGGCGTCGCCGTTGGTCGTCGCGCGTACGCGCGGCGACCTTGCCGATGCCTTGGGGCAACACGTCGATCTGGTGGTCAATGACGGACGGCGCGAGCAGCCGATCTACGCCATCGCCCGCGAAACCGGCGTGAGGCTCGCATGAGCCATCGTCAGCGCGATATCGTCGCCCGGCGCCTGCGCGATCTCGACAGGATGCGCCGCTACTTGGGCTATTCCGCACAACGCATGCGACAAGGCGGGATTGCCGCCATTGAACCGCGCATGCTGAACGATGCAGAAGCCGAAATCCTTGCCGCTTTCCGTATCCGCTTTGCCGAGTATCAGGAGCGTCTGGGCAAGCTGTTGAAAGCCATCGCGCTCGAAGAAGGGGTTGCTCTGGTCGGTATGGCGGATGTGCTCGCCTTTGCCGAAAAAGCGCGCATCATCGACAGTGCCGAGGACTGGAAGGAACCCCGCGATGTGCGCAACGCCATCGCGCATGAATATGAAGAAGACGCAGCAACCATCAAGGCCTTGATCGCCCTAATGCTTGATCTGGTCGGAACACTCGAGCGCATCCATGAGCGTGCCGCCGCATACTGTGCAGAAAAACTTGCCGTCCCGCCAGCGCCGACTTTTGGCGCAACGCCATGAAACCGTTGCCTGCCCCCCAGTTATTTTGCAACCGCCGTACCGCCAGCGCCGACTTTTGAGCTGCTGAATTGAACTGCTGAATGTAGTTGTACGAGTGTTCGACACATGAAGATCACCGAATTGCTCCAGTCGCTTGCGGACGCACAAGTGCAGTATGTGCTGGTCGGCGGGCTGGCTGTTCAGTTGCACGGCTTTTTACGCGCCACCTTCGATATCGACCTGGTTCTGGAGATGAATGATGAAAATCTGGTGCGGTTCATTGAGGTCGCCAAGAGCTACGGATTGCAACCTGCCATTCCGGTTCCGATTGAATCCCTCAGAAATGCCGACCAGATTGACGAATGGCATCGTGAAAAAGGCATGCTGGCGTTTCCGTTGCGTGAGCCGCAAACCGGGGGTGGTGTCGTGGATGTCCTGGTGCGCCCTGATGTAACATTCAAGAGACTGCTGGCCAATGCGGTGGCGGGCAACTTGTTCGGCCGTCGTGTGATGATCGCTTCGATAGAGGATTTGCTGACGATGAAGCGTATTGCCAATCGGCCCAAGGACCAACTTGACATCGTTGCCCTCGAAAAAATCAAGCGGGGAGAAGACCCGAATGCCTGATACCTGCACGACCATTCCTGAACATCTCATGCTGGCTCGCCTGGCCCAGTCTCAGCAGATGCGGGAATTTTTCATTCAGATGTGGCTGCAAAACCCCGCATTGGCCAAACACGCGGGATCGCGGGTGCTTGAAATGCTCTCACCGCTGGCCGCCGTACCCCATACGGGGCATTTCATCCCGCCAGCGCCGACTATCTCTCATGTGTCGAACCATGAATAAACCGTGGTCTGTCCCCGTTTTACTGTTGCTCCTTCGGTCCTTTTCAACCAAGCGGACGGCGGGTATTTTTCTGGCTGCGATGGTTTTCCTGTCTCTTCATAACGAGGTGCGCGCGGCCGTGGCGTTCGGTGCGGCCGGTGACGTGGAGACCGGCACCACGTCGCTCAGCGTTCTGCACCCGGCGGGCATCGTTGCCGGCGACCTGCTGGTGCTGGTCGTCGGCAACAAGTTTTCTCCCGACGACCCACCAGTGACGCCGGCCGGCTGGACTTTGGTCGGACAGGGAGAAGGAGGTCTCGGCAATACCAGCAATAACGATCAGGGGCCGGTTTTCTCGACCATCTTCGTCAGGGAGGCGGTGGGTGGCGAAACCGGCAACCTTACAGTTTCCCTTCCTGGGGCGAACTCCTCGATGGGCATGATGTTCCGTTATTCGAAGGTTGCCGGCACGGCCTGGGATTACGCTGCCACGAGCGGCAGCGACAATATCGCCAATACGGCATGGTCCGTCACCGGCGCGAGCAATCCGGGCATCCAGGCCGGCGACATGCTGATCGTCGGTTCCGCCATCAACACCGACAACCATACGTACTCCGTGCAATCCGTAACGTCCACCGGGGCGACATTTGGCGCCCACACCGAGCGGCAGGATTCGGGAACCGGCAACGGCCGCGACATGCAACTGGTTGTCTCGGATCACACTGTGACGGCGGGAACGGCCACGGCAGCCCCGGTGTTCACGATGACTGCCAGCGGAACGGCCACAAACCGCCCGACCGGCGCCTCCGTGATCCTGCGCATCAGGGAGGTTCCCCTGGTAGCTCTTGCTTATTACGCAATGAATGAGAGCAGCTGGAACGGCACGGCCAATGAAGTCGCCGACAGTTCCGGCAACGCGACCACCTATCCGGGCACGGCGGCCAGCTTGAATGCCACCAAACCAAGCACGGCAAGCGCGACCCCGGCCATCGCAGGAAACCCGGGGACTTGCCGCTACGGGGTTTTCAACCGGACCAACAAGGACTATGTGGCGCTACCTGCCGGTTTTCAGAATCTCGGCGCAAGCGGTGGCGCATTCACGATCGCCGCGTGGATCAGGACGACCAACAATACGCTGCCGGGGCAACGCATCTTTGTCGACGACGAAAACAATACGGGGGGGTTTGGCTTCAGCCTGGCAGACGGCGGGAACGGCATGCTGCGGTTCTTTACCCGCGGAACCCCTTCGGCGCTCATCCTCGACACGGCCAACGTGATTGCCAACAACACCTGGTATTTCGTTGCGGCAGTTGCCGATGTTCCCAATAAAACGAAAAGGATCCATGTTTACAGCGCGGCTGGTGTCCTGTTGGCCAATGTGAGCGCAAGCTGGACCGAAGCCAGTTTCGGCTCCGATGCCGGCATTGCCTCGATTGGCGCTGAAACCAACGCTTCCGGAGAAGGAAGCAATGCGTTCGGTTTCGCGGGGAATATTGATGAAATTTCAATTTACGAAACTGCGCTGTCCACGACGGAAATTAATGTGCTTCGTACGAGAACGCGTCCCTGTGGCTGTGCGCTGGGCTCCTTCAGGCTGACCCAGGCCGCGACAGCGCTGGCCTGCCCCGATACGCGGGCATTGGTGACGGTGGAACCGATGTGCCCCGACGGCACAACCGTAAAGAGCGATTACGCCGGGACCGTCAGCCTGACAACAGTGCCGGTTAACGCGTCGGCGGCGTATTTCACCGCCGCCAGCGGCGGCAGTGTTGCGACTTCGGTCAGCTTCGTCTCGGGCGAGCTATCGAAGTCTGCATATCTCTACTACCCGAACGAAGCCAGCGTCTGTGCCGTGGCGAGTGATGGCGTGGTAGCGACGACGTCAACAAGCTGCACGAGCTTTCATTCCTATGGCTTCACGGTGAGCGCGCAGCCGGCGAATCAGGTTTGCGGTGACGCAACGCAGGTGACACTTACGGCCTATGGCAAGACCCTGAGTGGCAGTGGCCAGGCCTGTGAAGTCATTACCGGCTTCTCCGGCAACAAAAATATGAAAGCCTGGTTTACCTCAGGCATTGATCCCGACAACACGGCAACGGTGCAGGCAAGCAACCGTACCCTGAGCATTACCGGCAGCACAACGGGCATTACCAACAAGACCGAACCGGCAACGGACAATCTCGGCAACGTCAATTTCACTAATGGTGTTGCCACGCTGGCGGTGAGCTACCCTAACGCAGGAAAAATATTTGGCCTCAACTTCAAGCACGATGCTGCTCCATATAACGGTGGCGTCTGTGCTGCCACAGCGCCGTTCTGCCCGCTGACGGCAGCAACCAATGCCTTCATCGCCTATCCGAATTTTGCTTTGACGGTGACCGATAGCGGAGCGGCTTGTGTGGCCGGCGACCTGAGTTGCGCGGTCTTCAAGGCGGCAGGCGCCACCTTCAACATGAAGCTTCAGGCGCTGTGCTCGGACGGCACAACGCTGGCGACAGATTATGTCAACGGCAGCACGGCGATTCCCCTGGGCGTGAATGCGCTGATAGCGCCTTCCGGCGGTTCTTCAGGCAGTGTTGGCACCGCTGCAACAAGCATTACCAGTGGCGGAGAAATGGCGTTTACCCAGTCGTGGAGCGAGGTCGGCGTGGCAAGTTTCATGGCCTCGCCGCCAGCCTGGTTTGGCCTCACATTCGCGTCCGCCGTCACCGGCAACATCGGGCGTTTCAGGCCGGATCATTTTGCTATCACACCAGTATCCTCGACGGCGGCTTGCAGTCTAGGAACCACGCCATTCACCTATTTCGGCCAGGACGGATTTGTCACGGTTTTCACGCTCACCGCACAAAACACTGCCAACGCCACAACCGCCAACTACGCGGGGAGTGGCAGTGGTGCCACCAGCTGGGCCAGGTTGCCGCTGACCGTCTGGGGTGCCGCGCCAGCCTCCGCTGCTTCGCCCGGCTTTGGCTTTGCCGCCAGCACCTGGGCTCCATCCCAGCCGGCAGGCGCCAATCTTGATGACAGCGGCACCGCACCGACAGCGACCAATACCAATACCTGGGTCGCCGGCACGACGACGGTCACAGCCAAGCACACGATCAAGCGACCAACCAATCCGGCACAAGCCACTACCGTGACCGTCAGCGCCTTGCCCGTCGACGCGGACGGTGTGACCCTGGCCACTGCCGTGTCGCTGGGTTCCTCCGTGCAGCGCTTCGGCGTCCTGCGCCTTGATAATGCCTACGGTTCGGAACTCCTGCCCATCCGCGTACCGGCGCGCACCCTGTACTGCAATGCGGTGAGTGGCACGAGTTGCACCGAGTGGCGCAACAATACCGACGATTCCTGCACCGGGGCCAGCCTTGCCTCGGGCAACGTCGCCCTCGGCAATCGCAATCCTGCCGGGATCGGGTCATCCTTCAGCGCCATCGAGCTGCGCAGCAATGGCTGGTGGGACCTGGTGCTCGCCAAGCCGGCCAGCGCCGGCTCGCTCGATGTCGTCCTCGACCTTGGTGCCGGTAGCGCCGCCGCCAATGCTTGTCTCGCCTCCTGGACCAATGGCCCGACCGGCTACACCGGAGCCGCCCCGCTCAACCACCTGCTCGGCAACTGGTGCGGCAGCGCCTACGACAGGAACCCGGTGGCGCGGATCAAGTTCGGCTCTCCCAAGGCCCCCTACATCTACCTGCGCGAACGCTATTGACCACGAAAAGTCGGCGCTGGCGGGACGGCGGTTTGCGGGGTTTTTACAATGAAAAAGCTCATTTGCGTTGAGGAATTTCAATATAGAATGCTCGTATGATCCAAAGAGAGCGTTTGCTTGCCAGAATCGAAGTGGCCTTGCGGCGCAGTCGCATTGTGGCGTTGGTCGGGTCGCGTCAGGTGGGCAAGACAACCTTGGCGCGCCACTTCGTCAAGACGGCAAGCGCCAACTACTTCGATCTTGAAGACCCCGTCGGTTTTGCCCGTTTGTCCGAACCGATGACGGCATTGGCAGGCCTGCATGGCCTGGTGGCGATTGATGAAATGCAGCGCTTGCCGACACTTTTCCCCGTGTTGCGCGTGCTGGCCGATCGCACGGATCACGATGCGCGATTTTTGTTGACCGGTAGTGCGTCGCCCGCATTGCTGCGGCAATCCGGCGAATCACTCGCGGGGCGGATCGAGGTCATCGAAATATCCGGGTTTTCGCTTGAAGAGGTCGGTGAGACTCGGCAAGGCAAATTATGGCTGCGTGGCGGGCTGCCGGAAGCCTTTCTCTCCGCGTCGGAAACCGCTAGCCGCGCATGGCGCAAACAATACTTGCTGGCACTGGTGGAGCGGGATTTGCCGCAACTGGGTATCTCGATTACACCGCCGGCCTTGCAGCGTTTTCTCAACATGCTTGCGCACTACCACGGACAAATCTGGAATGCCGCCGAACCGGCGCGTTCGTTCGGGATCTCGGAGGGCAGCGTGCGGCGCTATCTCGATATTCTGACCGGCAGCTATCTGATCCGCCAATTGACCCCATGGCACGAAAACATCGGCAAACGCCAGATCAAATCACCCAAGATTTACTGGCGCGACAGTGGGCTTTTGCACCATCTGCTAGGCATCACGGACGAAGCGGCGTTGCTGGGGCACCCCAAATGCGGCGCATCGTGGGAAGGTTTTGTGCTGGAGCAGGCGCTGTGGCAACTCGAACCGGATGAAGTCTACTTCTGGGGCACGCACGGCGGCGCCGAGTTGGACGCCCTGATGATGTTGGACGGCAAGCGACTGGGGCTCGAAATCAAGCGCGCCGATGCGCCTCGCCTGACGCCCTCCATGCGCCACGCACTGGAGGACTTGCATCTCGATGCCTTGTGGGTGCTCTATCCCGGCGCGCATGCGTATGCGCTGCACGATCGGGCCGTTGCCATGCCCGTCCAGCAAATGCTTTCCGGCAGCAGGCCCTTTTCGGCAGGTGCGGGATGAGCCGCGGAAAAGTCGGCGCCGGCGGGACGGCAAGAGTAAAACTCTCTGCTCCGACTTTCGGTGGAGGCTAACGTGAGCGCGGCGAACGTTAAGCATAGCGGCCAGAACCAAAAGTCGGCGCTGGCGGGACGAAGTGCCCCGCAGCGGGTATGCAATGCCCCGCATGGGGTACGGCAACTTATAATCGACACATGAACCCGAAGTCAGATTCCCTCGGTCCACTCGGTGCACGGATTGTCACCGTGCTTAGGGAAGTGCTGCCCGATGTAGCAGCGACCTATCGCTATGGCAGCTTGGGTGGTACGCATCAACGGCCCGATAGCGATCTTGATCTGGCCGTACCGGGCCAACAAAAACCCGATGCCGCCACCCGTTTGCAGCTAAGCGACCTGCTGGCGGCACAAACGGGGTGCGTCATCGACCTGAACGACATGCGCAGCTTGCCGGTCACCCTGTGTGTGCAGATCGTTACCCAGGGCCGCCGCCTGTTCGCCACCCATCCGGCAACCACCGCGGCCTACGATTCACGCGTACTCTCGGAGTATGCGGAGCTCAACGAATTCCGTCGGCCGATTCTGGACGACATTCGCGCTCGAGGTTCGATTTATGATTGAGCACATGTCGGCACAACGCGGTTTCACGATGGTCGAATTGATCGTGACGATGGTCATCATCGGCATCCTGGCCGTCGTGGTGCTGCCGCGCTTCGATTTGCTGCGCGGGTTTGATGAGATCGGGTATCGGGATCAGGTGAGGGCGACGCTGGAATATGCGCGGAAGGCGGCGGTGGCGCAACGGCGCAACGTGCAGGTCACGCTTGCCGCCGGCAGTGTCAGCGTCACGATTGCCAGCGATATTCCCGAGGGTGCGGCGGCCAATACATTCAACCGGAATCTGATTCTGCCTGGCAGCAACAGCAATACCTTTCCGGCGCCTGCTGGGGTGACCCTGAGTCCGGCGACAACCCTGACCTTCGATCCGCTCGGTCGCCCTTCTGCTGCTGGTAGTTTCACCATCAGCGGCATCGCGCAACCGATCATCGTCGAGGCGGAGACCGGCTATGTGCGTTGATCGATTGCTGCGACTTCACACCCATGTTCTTCCTTGACCTCTTTCGTGCTCTCGAAGCACACAAAGTCCGCTACCTTCTGGTTGGTGGGTTGGCGCTCAACATTCATGGCGTTGAGCGGGCCACGATGGATGTAGACCTGATGCTGGCGCTCGACCCGGAAAATACGCTTGCGTTTATTGACGTAGCCAAACAGTTGGGCATGCAGCCATCGGACTGGGATGACCATGCAGCGGCCTGATCTTCATTATGAAATCCCGGACGAACGGCTGATTGCCTACAGCCGGATTCCTCTGCTTGACCGGCTCAAATGGCTCGACGAGGTGCGCCGCTTCACTTTGGCTGCCCGCGCAGCGCCGACAGTCGGCAGAGATGCGCCGGTGGAGCGGGCGCCCAAACACCAGCGCGGTCTCACGCTGATCGAGCTGATCGTCTTCATCGTCATTGTCGGCGTGGCGCTGGCGGGGGTGCTGACGGTGCTTAATCACACCACGCGCCACAGCGCCGATCCGCTGGTGCGCAAGCAGGCGCTGGCGATTGGCGAGGCGATTCTTGAAGAGATGATGCTGCAGCCGTTTACCTGGTGCGATCCGGATGATCCGGCGGCGGCAACTGCGATGGCGCACGCGGGCTGCGCTACGCCCGAAAACGTCATGGCGCCGGAGGCCGACGAGCCGACCACCGCCAACGGTCACTTGCGCAGCACGGGGGCGCGGCCCTGGGACAATGCCAATGACTACAACGGCCTGGTGACCACTACCAACATCGCCGGTGGCGGCCCGGCGATTTACACGGCGCGCGTCGACGTCAAGGGAGCGATTCTGCATGGTGTCGGCGACGGCACGTCTGCATCGGCCGCCTTGCGCATCACCGTCGATGTCCTTGCGCCTGGCGAGACCATCCGGGTGGAGGGTTTCCGCACCCGCCATTCGCCCAACCTGCTGCCATGACGCCGCGCCGCCGCTCATCTGCTGGTTTCACCCTGATCGAGGCGATCATGGTGATCGTCATCACCGGCATTCTGGCCGGCATTGTCGCCGTCTTCATCACCAAGCCGGTGGAAGGCTATGTCGACTCGGTGCGCCGCGCCGAGCTGACCGATGCCGCCGACGTCGCCCTGCGCCGCATTACCCGCGATGTGCGGCTGGCGTTGCCGAACAGCTTGCGGGTAATGAGTTCGGGTGGCGTGAATTACATCGAGTTCATCATCACGCAAAGCGGGGGACGTTACCGCGATTCGACCGATGGTTCGACTGGCGGCGATTTTCTCAGTTTTACCGATACAACCGACCTGACATTCCATGTCCTCGGCACACCGCCGACCATGGCGGCGAACGACTTCTTTGTCATCTATAACCTTGGCGTGCCTGGCTCCGATGCTTATGCGGGGAACAACCGCGCCCAGATTGCCGGGATTGTCGGCAACACCGTCACGCTTGCCGCTAACCCCTTTGCCGCCCAATCACCGCCGCTGCCGTCGCCCAGTTCGCGGTTTCAGGTCGTGCCCGGCGGTTTGCGCGCCGTCACTTATGCGTGTCCTGCAGCAGCAGGCAATCTGATGCGCCACTGGAATTACGGGTTCAACTCGCCGCAGGTCGTGCCGGGCGGCGGCAGTTCTGCCGTGCTTGCCACCAATGCCACCTGCAGCATCGACTACGTCAGCGCTGCCACCGGCCGCAACGGGCTGCTCTATATCGGCCTCACGCTGACCAGTGGCGGGGAATCCGTCACCCTGTTCCAGCAAATCCACGTGGACAATTCGCCATGAAACGACTGCGCGGCTTCGCCATCGTCTCGGCCATCTTCATCCTCGTCGTGCTGGCAGCGCTGGGGGCGTTCATTCTCAACATCTCGTCCAGCCAGCAGATCGGCTCGGCGCTCGATGTGCAGGGCGTGCGCGCCTATCAGGCGGCGCGGGCGGGGGTCGAGTGGGGCTTGTTTCGTGTGCAGTCGACGCCCGCCTACAATTTCGGTTACGCCTCAATTGATCCCAATCAGCGCCGCTGCCCCGGCGGCGGCTTGAGCAGCACGGATTCCTTCGCCGTTTTCGGTTTCACGGTGACGGTGATGTGTGAAGCCACCACCGACGCAAATGGCGGGCCGACCATCTATGCCCTGACTTCGACGGCGTGCAGCCAGCCTGTCACCGGCTGGACAGCGAATACCGTCGCCTGCCCGAATACCGCCAACCCCGGTGCCCTCTACATCGAGCGCCGGCTGACCGTCACTTTCTGAAAGTCGGCGCTGGCGGGATGAAATGCCCCGCATGGGGTACGGCGTCACTCCGGCTTGCGACTGCCACGAGGATTAACCGCCCAATCCTCGCCTTTTCTCCGGTTCCCGTTTGCCCGCCACCGGCAATAATTGCCGCCATGAGTGGAAAAACCGTCCATGGCTGAAGAGAGCGATCTCGAAAAGACCGAACCCGCATCGGCGCGACGCATCGAACAGGCGCGCGAAGAGGGGCAGGTTCCGCAATCGCGGGAGCTGATGGCGTTTCTCGTCATGGCGGCCGGTGCCGGCGGGATCTGGGCTTTGTCCGGCTGGTTCGCCAGTCGCGCACAACACATTTTTCGCAGCGGGCTGACGCTCGACCGGCAGGATGCCTTCGATACCAATGCGATCGGCCTGAATCTGCTGAACCTTGGTGTCGAGGCGCTGACCATGCTGGCGCCCCTCTTCATGGCCACGATTGTTGCCGCCATCCTGACACCTTTCTTGCTGGGCGGCTGGGTGATTTCGCCCAAGGCGCTGGCACTCAAGTTCGATCGCATGGATCCGCTCAAGGGCTTGAAGCGGATGTTTTCATTGCAGAGCATTGCCGAAATGGTGAAAGGCATCCTGAAGGCCTTCATGCTGGTCGGCGTGGTTTTCTGGGTGGTGAGCAACGAGCGTGACAACCTGTTCGCCATGCTGGGCCAGCCGATCGAGGTTGCCCTGCCGGCGTTCGGCAAGATGCTGCTGTATGCCTTCATGGCTTTCGTTGGCGTACTGGCGGTGGTGGCGCTGATCGACGTGCCGTTCCAACTGTGGCGTTACTACCAGCAGTTGCGCATGACGCGCGAGGAACTGCGCAAGGAAATGAAGGAACTGGAGGGCGATCCGCAACTGAAGGCGCGCATCCGCAGCCAGCAGCGCGAACTTGCGCGTAATCGCATGATGTCGGAAGTGCCGAAGGCGGATGTGGTGGTGACCAACCCGACGCATTTTGCCGTTGCCCTGAAATACGACAGCACCCGGATGGGTGCGCCACAGGTGGTGGCCAAGGGCATGAACCTGGTGGCGCAGAAAATCCGCGACCTGGCCGGCGAACACCATGTGCCGGTGATCGAATTGCCGCCGCTGGCGCGTGCCCTGCATCGCCACGTCGATATCGGCGAGACGGTGCCGGCGGCGCTCTATACGGCGGTGGCCGAGGTGATGGCTTACATCTACCAGTTGAACAATTTCATGGCGCAAGGCACGGCCGGAGGGTTGTTGCCACCCGTTGCGCCTGCGGCGGTGGCGGTGCCGGCAGGGCTTGATCCGGGGGTGGCGGCATGACCCCGAAACATCTTGCCAAGCCTGACGCATTTTTGATTTTCCGGGGTTTGCCCAGCTAATGGCTACCCAAGCCCTCTCCTGGCAGTCCCTGCTGCGTCCTGAAAACCTGAAGGCGCTGGCGGCGCCGATCCTCATCATCCTCGTGTTGTCGATGATGGTGTTGCCGCTGCCGCCCTTCATGCTCGATCTGTTCTTCACCTTCAACATCGCGCTGTCGGTGATGGTGATGCTGGTGGCGCTCTATACGCTGAAGCCGCTGGATTTTTCGATCTTCCCGACCGTGCTGCTGGTGACGACGCTGCTGCGCCTGAGCCTCAACGTCGCCTCGACGCGCATCGTGCTGCTCGAAGGCCACACCGGGCCGGATGCGGCCGGCAAGGTGATCGAGGCCTTCGGCCACTTCCTGGTCGGCGGCAACTACGCCGTCGGCATCATCGTCTTCCTCATTCTCACCCTGATCAACTTCATCGTTATCACCAAGGGCGCCGGCCGCATCGCCGAAGTGTCGGCACGCTTCACCCTGGATGCGATGCCCGGCAAGCAGATGGCGATCGACGCCGACCTGAATGCCGGCCTGATCGGCGAGCAGGAGGCGCGCAGCCGGCGCAAGGAGATTGCACAGGAAGCCGACTTCTTCGGTTCCATGGACGGTGCTTCGAAATTTGTGCGCGGCGATGCGATTGCCGGCATTCTGATCCTGATCATCAACATCATCGGCGGCCTGATCATCGGCATCCTGCAGCACGACATGAGTGCCGGGGTGGCGGCCAAGACCTACACCCTGCTGACCATCGGCGACGGCCTGGTGGCGCAGATTCCGGCGCTGATCGTTTCGGTGGCGGCCGGCCTGGTGGTGTCGCGCGTCAGCGACGACAAAGACCTCACCACCTCGTTCATGGCGCAGCTGTTCGGCAATCCGACGGTGCTGATGCTTGCTGGTGGCATCCTCTTCATCCTCGGCGTGATTCCTGGCATGCCGTCCTTCGTGTTTCTGCTGCTGGCGGCAGGATTGTTCTCGCTGGCCTGGATGAAAGCGCAACAGAAGCAGGCCGCCGTATTGGCCGCCGAAGAAAAACCCGTCGCTGCCGCCGTCACGCCGGAGGAAAACGTCGAGGCCAGCTGGGCCGATGTGGCCCCGGTCGACGTGCTGGGCCTGGAGGTGGGTTACCGGCTGATCCCGCTGGTCGATCGCGGCCAGGATGGCGAACTGTTGAAGCGCATTCGCGGCCTGCGCAAGAAATTCGCGCAGGAAGTGGGCTTCCTCTCCGCGCCGGTACATATCCGCGACAACCTTGAGCTGAAGCCGAACGGCTATCGCATCACCTTGAAGGGTGTCGAGATTGGCGCCGGCGAAGCCTACCCCGGCATGCATCTGGCCATCAACCCAGGGCGCGTCAGCGGCATGCTGCCCGGCAACCCGACCAAGGACCCGGCCTTCGGCCTGCCGGCCGTATGGATCGAGTCGGCCATGCGCGACCAGGCGCACATCATGGGCTACACGGTGGTCGATGCCGGCACGGTGGTCGCCACCCACCTCAATCATTTGATCCTGACGCATGCTGCCGAATTGTTGGGGCGCCAGGAAACCCAGGCGCTGCTCGATCACCTGGCGAAGGATGCGCCGAAGCTCATCGAGGAGCTGGTGCCAAAGGTGCTGCCGTTGTCGACCGCCCAGCGCGTGCTGCAGAACTTGCTGGAAGAGGGCGTCAATATCCGCGACATGCGCAGCATCATCGAGACGCTGGCGGAAAACGCCCCGCGTACTCAGGATCCCGCCGAACTGACGGCGCTGGTGCGCGTCAGCCTGGGCCGCGCAATCGTCCAGCAACTCTATCCGAATGGTCAGGAGCTGGCGGTGATGGCGCTCGAACCTGGCCTGGAACGCCTGCTGGCGCAGGCGATGCAAGGCGGGGGCAGCGACGGCTCGGGCATCGAGCCGGGACTGGCCGACACGCTGTTGCGCGAGACCGTGGCGGCGGCCAAGCGCCAGGAAGACCTCGGTTTGCCTGCCGTACTGCTGGTGCCGAGCAGCTTGCGCTGGCTGATGTCGCGCTTCCTGCGCCGCGCCTGGCCAAACTTGAAAGTATTGGGAAACAATGAAATCCCGGATTCGAAAACCATCAAGGTGACAGTCGTCATCGGTGCCAAGGCCTGAACGTGCTGTGAAGACAAACGAAGTTTCAAAGAAGGCTGCACTCCAGGGGAGCGGATGTTTGGCCGGAACCAAAAGGAAATGACATGACAGTTAAACGATTTTTCGGTGAAAGCGCGCGCGATGCCTTGCGCAAGGTCAAGGAAGCGCTTGGCCCGGAGGCGATTGTCGTCGCCAACAAGGCGGTGCCCGGCGGCGTCGAAATCATGGCCATGTCCGCCGACAGCCTCGACGCCTTGTCGCGCCAGGCCGCACCGGGCATCGAGCCGGCTGCTGCCAGCCCGCCAGCCGCGGCGAAACCGGCTGGCGCCGTACCGCCAGTCCCACAGGGATTTCCTTCGGTCACGCCGACTTTTTCAACCCACGGCGGCATTGCCGACGAGGATGATTACACCGTCAGTCTTTCGACCAAGGCGCGTGCGCCGCTGCCATTCCAGCCCTGGCAACCCTGGCAGCAACAGGATCCGGTGCGCCAGAGCGAGAGCGTTGCGCCCGCCAGCGAAGATAGGGTCAAGTTGCGCCCCTTGCCGCCCAAGGCGGCGGCGACGCCCGCCAACCGGGTGCCCGATCTGTCCGCTACGGTCGATCATGCTGCCCGCCACGGCGGACCGGCAGACCTGAATGGCGGCCTGGAAAGCAACGTCCAGGTGCAGCAACTGATGGCTGAGATGCAAAGCATCCGGGGCATGCTCGAACGCCAGCTTGCCGGTTTCGCCTGGGGCGACATGACCCGCCATGCGCCGGCCAAGGCGCAGTTGTTGGGTGAAATGCTGGAAGCCGGCTTTTCCGGCCTGCTGGCGCGCCGGCTGGTCGAAGACATGCCCGACGATCTGCCACTGCAGGACGGCCGCAAATGGCTGGTCGGTGCCGTCAACCGTCGCCTGCGCACGCTGACCAGCGAGAACGACCTGATCGACCGCGGTGGCGTGTTCGCGCTGGTGGGACCGACCGGCGTCGGCAAGACCACCACGACGGCCAAGCTCGCCGCGCGCTGCGTGGTGCGCTACGGCGCCGACAAACTGGCGCTGCTGACGACAGACGGTTACCGGATCGGCGCCCATGAACAATTGCGCATCTATGGACGCATCCTCGGCGTGCCGGTGCATGTCGTGCGCGACAGCGAAGACCTGCGGCGCACGCTGACCGAGTTGCGCGGCAAGCACATGGTGCTGATTGATACCGTCGGCATGAGCCAGCGCGATCGCATGGTGGCCGAGCAGGCGGCGATGCTGATGCGCGCCGGCGCCGTGCAGCGCCTGCTGATGCTGAATGCCACCAGCCGCGGCGATACGCTCGATGACGTGATCCGCAGCTATGCCGGCGAAGACCTCGCCGGTTGCATCCTGACCAAGGTGGACGAGACGGCGGCACTTGCGCCGGCGATCGATGCCGTGGTGCGGCATGGCCTCCTGCTGTCCTACGTCGCCAATGGCCAGCGCGTTCCGGAAGACTTGCACCTGCCCAATCGCAACTATTTGCTGCATCGTGCTTTCAAGCAGCCGAAGGCGGAATCGGTGCATCGCCTGAAGCCGGATGAAGTGGGCCTGCTCATGCCGTCCCAGGCCGGTAGTGCCTTGCCGGTTGATCCGCAGGGGGCGGCGTTTGTCTGATTCGTCCCGCCCTGACGAACTGGCGGGGGACCAGGCGGACGGTTTGCGCCGTTTGTTTGGCACATCCGCCGTGACTTTGACGGTGGCGGCGCGCGATACCGCCGTGATCGAGGCCTATGTGACGATCAAGCGCGTGGCCCACGAGCAGCGCTGCGGCTGCTTCAAAATCGCCATCACCCACGCGCGTTCGGCGAACGAAGCACAGGCGGTGTTCGACAACATGCGGCGCGTGGCGCATGAGTACCTCGGTGTTCATCTCGAGTATCTCGGCATGGCCGCACCGGTGGCCGGTGCGCTGCGCAGCCCCGCTGGCGTCCCGCCCGGGATGATGCGACGTGATTCGGTGTTATAGTTTGACGGCCCGATGTTGCCGATGCGTGCCCCCTGTTTCACCCGTCACGCTTCACCAGCTCCGCTTCACCAGCCATTATCAAGCCTGATGAATCCGACGATGTATACCTCCCAGGGCACGCTCGAAAAAGAGCGGCTCGTCAATCAATATGTACCACTGGTCAAGCGCATCGCCTTTCACCTGATGGCGCGGCTGCCGGCCAGTGTGCAGATCGACGATCTCGTGCAGAACGGCATGCTTGGCCTGCTCGACGCGCTGGGGCGTTTCGAGGAAGGGCTGGGCGCGCAATTCGAGACCTACGCCGTGCAACGGGTGCGCGGCGCCATGCTCGACGGTCTGCGCGAAAACGACTGGCTGCCGCGCGGCATCCGCAAGGAAATGCGCCGCGTCGAGAGCGCCATCCAGAAACTGGAACACCAGCAGGGGCGCCATCCCAACGAGGGCGAACTGGCTGCCGCGCTGGACATGCCGCTGGCCGATTATCAGAAGCTGTTGCAGGATGCGCGCGGCCATCAAATTGTCTATCTCGAGGATCTGGCCGAGGAACACGAGGATTATCTCGAGCGGCACGCATCGGGAGTTTCTCCCGACCCGCTGACGCTGCTTGAGGAAAGCGACGTGCGCGGCGCCCTGGTTGTCGCGATTGCCGGTTTGCCGGAGCGTGAAAAGATGATGATGGCGCTTTACTACGAGCAGGATCTGAACCTGCGGGAAATCGGCGCGGTGCTGGGCGTCACCGAGTCGCGGGTCTGCCAGTTGCACACGCAGGCGGTCGCCCGTCTGCGCACAACCATGCTTGGCGATGAAAGCCCGCTCAAGACGGCGACCAAGCGGCGCGGCCGCAAACCCAAACTGGCGCAACCCGCCCCCGCCTGACCCTCATGGACAAGATCAGCATTGCCGGCCTGGCCCTCGGTATTTTCGCCATTCTTGGCGGACAGGTGCTGGAGGGGGGACACGTCGGATCACTGTTTCAGCCGACGGCCTTCCTGATCGTTATTGGCGGTACGCTCGGCGCCGTCATGCTGCAAAGTCCATTACCGGTTTTTGTGACTGGCCTCAAGATGGTCAAGTGGGTGTTCGTGCCCCCCGCGACACAGCCAGAGGCGCTGATCGAACAGATCGTTCGCTGGAGCCACGTGGCGCGCAAGGAAGGCCTGCTGGCACTTGAAGCGCAGACCTTGACGATAGACGATCCATTCATGCGCCGGGGGCTGCAACTCCTCGTCGATGGTGTCGAGCCGGAGCGGCTGCGCGGAGTGCTGGAGGTCGAGATCGACGCCTACGCGGAGCAGATGAAATTGTCGGCCAAGATCTGGGAAGCCGCTGGCGGCTACTCGCCGACCATCGGCATCCTCGGGGCGGTGATGGGCCTGATTCATGTCATGGAAAATCTTTCCGACCCATCCAAACTCGGCGCCGGCATCGCCGTCGCCTTCGTTGCCACGATCTATGGTGTCGGCGCGGCCAACCTGATGTTCCTGCCGATAGCAAAGAAATTGCAGTTCAACATCAATCGCCTGGTGACCATCCGCGAAATGTTCATCGATGGCCTGATCGGCATCTCGAATGGGGACAATCCTCGCATCATCGAAAGTCGCATGCAGGGCTATATCGCATGAGTGCGCAATGCCCCTGAAACCATTGCGTAATCCCCAATATTCAATGAGCCGTCATTCCGGCGCAAGCCGGAATCCAGCAGAGGTTGTCATTGTTGAATTCCCTGGATTCCGGCCTGCGCCGGAATGACGGAAAAGTTCGGGGGCGATCATGGGGCGGCGGCGCAAAGGAGAGGAAGAGCACGAGAACCACGAGCGCTGGCTCGTCTCTTATGCTGATTTTATAACTCTGCTATTCGCCTTTTTTGTCGTGATGTATGCGCTTTCGTCGGTAAACGAAGGCAAGTACCGGATTCTTTCCGATTCGATCTCATCGGCTTTCCGCAACGTGCCGGGCAGCGCCACCGGGGCGTTGGTGCAGATCAATCCCAATGCGCCTTTGCCGATTGGGATTCCCATCAAGAAACCCCAGGTTCCCAACATCAAGCCAGATGCCGCCCGCGAAAAAAACCGCGAGTTATTGCGCAACAAGGCGAAGGAAATTACCGCGGCGCTGGCCCCGCTGGTGGAACAGGGGCAGGTGCGGGTTACCGAGGGGGCGCTGGGCATTACCGTGGAAATCAATGCCAGCGTGTTGTTCGACTCGGGTGAGGCACGCCTGCAAATCCCGGCCGTGAGAGCGTTGACGGCAGTGGGCCAGATTCTTGCCACCACGGATTTTCCGATCACTGTCGAGGGGCACACCGATAATGCTCCGATCAGTACGCCACTGTATCCATCCAACTGGGAACTGTCGGGTGCCCGTGCCGCGAGCGTGGTGCGGCTGTTCATCGATACCGGCGTCAATCCGCGCAGCCTGACAGCGACCGGCTATGCCGAACAGCGGCCCATCGCCGACAACGCCAACGCCGAAGGGCGGCAGCGCAACCGGCGTGTCGCCATCAACATGGAATCGCGCACACCGGACGAGATCAAAGAGTTGGCGTTGCCAGAATAACTTTCATGATGCGTTGGCTTCGCCCCCGATCATGAAAGTGGCCCGCCCCCCTTTGTGCGCCGTTGGCGCATCCCTCGCTTTGCTCGGGACCGCTGCTGCGCAGCGTCCTGCGGCCTATGGCCTTGTGCCCCCCTCGCGGGGGGTTCTAAACAGCTCGCTGCGCTCGTCTGTCACGGGGCGCTCTTTCCGGCATCGGTACGGTTTGCGGCTTCGCCGCGTGCCGCGTTTGCTCGGGGCGGCCCTTCGCAAACGCTACGCTGTTATTTAACGCTAACGTTCATGGCGGCAGACACCAGCCCTGTTGATGAAACCGGTCATTCCCGCTCAGGCGGGAATACTGTGCGGTCAGGGTCAGGCTTTGCCGAGGATCCTGCCGCCTAATTCGGGCTGCTGCTGGCCATCGGGACCGTAGTTCATCGCCTGGTTCGTGGCTGCCATCAGGATGGCGAAGGCCTGCTGGTTGTGTTGCATGTGCAGGCCGATCAATTTGCCGTTGGCCGCATTGAGGTCGCGGGCCTCGGCAGCGAGGTCAAGCAGTTTCTGCCATGCCTTGGCGTGGTCTGCGCCGTAGCTGGCCAGCCAGGCCTCCATGCCGGCGCGTCCACCGGCAGGGCCGAGCCGTGCCAACTGATCCTCGCGTGCCCGGGAGAGCGCAGCCAACTGATTGGCCAGACTGGTTTTGTTTTCGGTGAGCGGCAGCAGGGCTTCGATATCGCCGCGGGTGAGCAATTCTTGCTCGCGCTGCAAAAGTGAAACGAACTCCCCGAGCTTGCGGACCTCTTCGCTCAACGTGTTGCCAAGCAGCAAGGCAGGATTTTGAATGGGGGAGAGTGCCACACCGGATCAGGCGGTGGGGTTCGGACGTCCGAGCATCTCGCGCACGCTGGTCAGCAGGCCGTCGGCAATGCGTTCGGGGTTGATCTGGAAACGGCCTTCGGCGATCGCAGTCTTGATTTCGGCGACACGCTGGGCGTTTACCGGCGCTTCACCAGCGCCGACTTCCTGCAAGCGGGCGGATAGCGAGGAAATGTCGACGCGCTCGCTCGTTCCCGCGCGTGGCTGTGGCGGAGTGGCAGCAGGGCCGCGCGCGCGTCCGGAATCCGGGGTGCTGCTGACGGCAGGGGTGGCACTGTTGATTTTCACGATATATACCTCTTGGATCAGATTAGTGCTCGCTGACGCGAACCTCAGCCTACTCTAAACCATTGTTATTTAACGAAGAAAGCTATTCTGTTTCTAATATACGGCAGAACCGCAGAAAACTTGAGTGCTATTTGGTGCGCGATTGTTGAATGTGCCGTTGATTATAAACATATCCTGTTTCTGCCATGGTGCCGTCTCGTGCGGATCGCATACGCCAGCACCCGTTTCAATAGCCGACTTCCACCGTGCCGCCAGCCTTGGCAATCCCGCTGATGACCTGGCCATTGCCAAGCCTGACCTGGGCGACCTGTCCCTCGATGGCATTGTTGAGCGCCCGACCTTCGTTGGTCACCGCAAACCCGGGTCCGCGCGAGATGACCCTGACGGTTTGTCCCTGGCGCACTACCATCATCGCCTTGAGCATGTCCGAGCGCAGCGGCCGGCCGGCGGGGATTGATGAGGTGGCGGCCTTGCCGACGGCAGCGGCGAATTCGGTGAGGATGTTCGATGGCAGTTCGGACAGGTCGCCCAGCTGGGTGGCCAGATCATCCGCGACGACGACCTGCCCCTGCGCGATGGGGCGGGCACTGATCAGATAATCGGCCTTGACGCGGATATGGACCGGCACATAGACGCGCCAGCCAGCTTCGTTGAGGCAGCGCACCAGGACATTGATGCGCCCCCAGCCCTGCGCCCCCTGCGGGCGGCTGACATCGAATGAGTTGCAGGGCGTGAGCTGGTTGCCCGGGTCGAAATTGCCAATTTCGTAACTGACCTGCCCGGGAATGCCCTTGGACTGGATCTTGAGCCAGCTTTCGATAGCCTTTTTGACCGGAGCCGGGTCCTGCTGGGCTTGGGCCAGCCCAGTAACAAGGCACAGGGCAAAGATGGCGAGCAGCGGGCGGAGGAAGGTCGGGAATAATTGCATACCGGCATTGAAACATCTGGCACCGAATTAAGGTTTACTGCGTATCGCCGTTTTTTTGCTGCTTTTCTTTCTTGGTCTGCCGCTACCGGGTTAGTTGGGCGTAGAACAGGGGCAGACGGGTCGGCAGTTCCTCGGGTTTGCGGATAACCGCATATCCGGCCGGCCCGAACAAGTGTGGCAGATAGCTCGCGCCTTCGTGATCGATCGTCACGCAGAATGGCACCAGTCCCTGACGGCGCGCGGCGCCGATGGCGACGCGAGTGTCCTCGATGCCGTAGCGGCCCTCGTACAGATCCAGGTCGTTCGGTTTCCCGTCGGAGAGGATGAGCAGGATGCGCCGACTGGCCGTTTCGTTGCCATGCAGCTTGGCGGCGTGACGGATGGCCGCACCGAGGCGGGTGTAGTAGCCGGACTTGATCGCAGCGATTCTGCCGCGCACCTTATCGTCAAAGCGCTCGTCGAAATTTTTCAGTCGATGGAAACGCACGTTGCTGCGCTTGAGCGACGAGAAGCCGCAGATCGCGAAGCGGTCTCCGGTGGCTTCCAGCGCTTCGCCGAACAGCAGCAGGGAGTCGCGGATGACGTCGATCACCCGGGCGTCGGACGAAATCCAGGAGTCGGTCGACAGTGACAGATCGGCCAGTACCAGGCAGGACAGGTCGCGCGCGCGCTTCTCGAGCGAGAGATAGAGTTGTTCGGAGGGGTGGCGGCCGACGCTGCGGTCGGTCTGCGCGCGCACCACTGCATCGACGTCGAGTTCGGTGCCGTCGGGGCGATGTTTAAGCCATATGCGCCCCGGCTGCAACGCGGCAAATTGTTGGTGAAGACGACGCGCTGTCCGGCGCAGGCCGGGAGGCAGGGCGGCCGGTGCGGCGTTGCGCGCCACCAGCTCGGTCAAACACACGTGGTCTTCGAGCAGGCGCTGCTTGCGATAGTCCCACTCGGGTAGCAGGATGCCCGGCCCGAGCACGACATCGTCCTCGGCGGCCGACGGCAGGTCGAGGTCGAACCTGACCTTCGATGCCACCGGCTCCTTGTCGCGGGCGAGCGAGAGGTGGTCGAGATCGCGTGCGGCAGCGGCGGCGTTCGGGTCGGGGTCGTCGTCAGTCGGACGGTTGATGCGCAGGAATTCGGCCACGGCGAGCAGGCTTTCGGCGCGGAACATGATCGCCAGGCCGTTTTTCTCCTGCGGCATGTCCTCGTGTTGCGCGCGATGGGCGCGCCGTTCCGTTTCCTCCGAGGGCGGTGCACCGCTAGTGGTCTGTTCGGGATCGGCATCGGTCGAGCGGACTGCGGATGCGCTCGTTCCCAGCGAGCCCGAAAGCCAGAGCTGAACCGGTTCGGCCGCAGGTGCGTCAGTGCTTGCTGCGGGCAGGAAGGGCACACTGCCGGGTTCTGTCAGGGCGCAACGGATCGCCTGTTCGCGTTCGGCCTCGGCTGCGGGTAGCCGGGACGGGTCGATGCGGGTTGGCAGATAGGCTTCGACCAGTCTGCGGTAGCGAGCGCCGATTCCCGGCCAGGTTTCGAGGGCGTAACAGGTCGCGGCCTGATTGCGCCGGAAATCGCCTGCGGCGTCGGGCGTGAAGCTCGTATCGTCGGGTCGCCGGTCGTGCGCGGCGGCCAGTGCGGCAAGCCACAGGTAGAGGTCGCGATTCAGGCTGCTCCGGGGAAAGCAGTCGATCTCCGGTGGTAGCCGTAATGTCGACTGATCCATGCGCGCCCGTGCCGTCTTGTCGCCGATGCCGGCAATGCGTGCGAACCAGCTACGTCGCGCACCATGCGGGTCGATGGTCGCTGCCGCCACGCGCAGGCCGGGGTCACCGCCGAGCGCGCGGAAGTAGACACCGGCGGTGCGTTCAATCTCCTTGAGCCGGACTGTCGCCGCGGGAAACCGCTGTTCGGCCGTGCGCGTGATCAAACGGTGCCAGAGCTTGCCTATGGTTTCTTCCATGTCCGGATCACTTCTTGCGCCGTTGCAGCAGCGCGGCGGAGCGGAAGCCAGCCTCATTCTCGCGGGCTGCCGCATCACTGACCCAGGCGAGCAGTGGTCCGTCCGGGTTGTTGCGCTGAGTCTGCCCACAGGCGTCGATGCACTGGCTGCACTGGGTGCAGGTGAACATATGGCGTTTGATGTTGCGCGGCGGCAGCCGCATTGGACAAGCCGCCTCGCAGGCCGAGGAGCGGTCGGGCAGGCAGGTGGCGCAGGTGGCGGCACGCTGGCGTTTGAAGCCCACCACCATCGCATTGCGATTGCTCATCCACGCGAGACTCTGGAACAGTCCCACGGCGCATGCGTAGCGACAGAACAGGTGGCGGGCGAAAAGGAATTCGAAGGACAATGCCGCCGTGGCGATCCCGATAAAGAACGCCTGATTGCGGGTGAGTTCGCCATGCAACAGGTTGCCGTATACCTGTGCCGGGGGAATCAGATAGGTGAGCAGCACGACAGCCCAGAGCAGGGCGAACAGTACCGCAGCCGGAACGACCACGCCCCACCAGCGCGGATCGGGTTGCCAGCGCGTACCATCGGGACGCCAGGGTGTGAGTCGGGCAGTTTCCCAGACGCTGGGTTTGCCGGAGGCGCGGATCATCAACCGGTTGATCGTTTCCACCACCGAGAAATGGGGGCACAGCCAGCCGCAGTACAGCCGCCCCCACTTCCAGGCCACATACAGGAACAGCGCGGCGCCGCCGAGTACAGGCAGGAACAGACGGAGTATCAAGTTCATCGCGGCAGCGAACGGGCCGATGCGCCCGGCGAGGAAATCATCCAGACCGAGCCGCCATTCCATGCCCAGCAACCATGCGTGGCCGACCGTCAAATCGAAGCGCAGCAGATCGAATATCGGCGCGATGATGAACAACAGAAAAAAGCCGGCCTGCCACCAGATGCGCGTGACCTGGGTTTTGCCGCGCGTGAGCGGTGCCGCGACAGCGATCGGGATGGTGCGCCTGCTGGCCGTGGGCGAGCCCTTTCCTGATGGGCCGGCAGGGGATGGGCTGAGCGGTAAGTTCATTGCCTCGGCTTCATTCCTCGATGCGCGGACCCAGCAGGGGATAGCGCCACTGGCGGGCGAGTATCGCGCGATTCAGGCCGAACACGCCGAGCAGGATCAGGGCGGCATGGACGCAGATGAAGTACAGCACCCCGATAACCCACGAAACCGGGTTGTCGAGGCCACCGAGCAGGAATATCGTGACGCTCACCCCGATCAGGATGGCGCCGCCGCTGATGCTGGTGACGACAGTCTGCTGGAGATGGTTGCGTACTATGGCCGAGTCGCTGTGGCGAAACTTCCACCATAAAATCACCATCAGCACGAAGCCGAGTACCGGAATAATCATCAGGTTGGCCAGAAACAGTGCTTCGGCAAGCACCGCGACCGGTGGTCCGGGCATGTTTTCCTTGAGCAGGTTGGGTTGCCTGTCTGTCATCAGAAATAAGCTCCGGTAAGGGTTGATTGGAAATATCGGGAGGAAGTGAAGCTTTCCCGAAGCACATATGGCCGGTCGGCTCTGTCGCGGGTTGCTTGCCCGCCGCTCAGCGGCCGAACGTTGCCGCTACCACTTCCATCAATGCCGCGGCGACCTCCGCGTCGTCGGTGAGACTCTCCACAATGGCGGCGCGGCAGGCGCTGACCGGGTCCATGCCGGCGCGGATCAGCAGCGCCGCGTAGACGAGCAGACGCGTACTGGCGGCTTCTTCGAGGTCGTGTTCTTGCAAGCTGCGCAGCGAGTTGGCGATCCCGACCAGGCGGCGTGCCAGATCAGCATCGCAGCCGACTTCGCCGAGCAGAATTGTCTCTTCGCGCTCGCTGGTCGGGAAGTCGAAACGCAGGCTGACGAAACGTTGCCGGGTCGACGGCTTCATGCCCTTGAGCAGATTCTGGTAACCGGGGTTGTAGGAGACCACCAGCATGAATCCCGGTGGGGCCTTGAGCAATTCGCCGGTGCGGTCTATCGGCAGGATGCGGCGATCGTCGGCAAGCGGGTGCAGCACCACGGTGGTGTCCTTGCGCGCTTCGACGATCTCGTCCAGATAGCAGATGCCTCCCTCGCGCACGGCACGCGTCAGGGGGCCATCGCACCAGACGGTCTGGCCGTCACCGATCAGATGGCGGCCGACCAGATCGGCTGCGGTCAGGTCATCGTGGCAGGCCACCGTGTAAAGGGGCAGTCCCAGCCGTGCTGCCATGTGGGCGACGAAACGGGTTTTGCCGCAACCGGTCGGACCCTTGATGAGCAGTGGCAATTTATTCTGCCAGGCGTGCTCGAACACGGCGACTTCGTCGCCAGCAGCTTGATAGAACGGTACGGCAGGATGCGGGTTTTCAAGTTTCATTCAGTAAATCCTTTCCCGCCGGCCTGGGGCCGGCGGGCAGATGACGTCAGGCGATCAGCGGCTTGCTTTCACCTTTGACGAAGAAGCTCGTTACATAGGTGACCAGTCCGGCGAAGAACGCCACCCCGGCCCAGACGCGCATCCAGTAGAACAACGCGACCTGGTCCTGCGTCGTCATGAACGACATCGGCGTTTCGGACACGCGTTGCAGCCAGATTTGCAGGATGCCGGCCGCCGTGAGGAACAGCGTGATGAAAACCATCGAGATGGTCATGATCCAGAAGCTCCACATTTCCAGGACCTGGGCTCGCGGGCTGTTTGCCGCGCGGCCACGCAATATCGGCATCGCATAGCTGATGATCGTGATCACCACCAGCACGTAGGCGCCATAGAACGCCAGGTGGCCATGCGCGGCAGTGATCTGCGTGCCGTGCGTGTAATAGTTGACCGGAGCCAGGGTATGCAGGAAGCCCCACACGCCAGCGCCGAGGAAAGCCATTACGCCGGTACCCAGCGCCCACAATACAGCGGCTTTGTTCGGGTGTTCGCGACGGCGGCGGTTCACCATGTTGAAAGCGAAGACCGTCATGGCGAAGAAGGGGATCGGTTCGAGTGCGGAGAAGATCGAGCCCCACCATTGCCAGTATTCCGGTGTGCCGATCCAGAAATAATGGTGGCCGGTGCCGATGATGCCGGTCACCAGTGCCAGCGTGATGATCACGTACAACCATTTTTCGATGACTTCGCGGTCGACCCCGGTGACCTTGATCAGCACGAAAGCCAGTAGCGCGGCCATGATCAGTTCCCACACGCCCTCGACCCACAGGTGTACCACCCACCACCAGTAGAACTTGTCCATGACGAGGTTGGTCGGGTTGTAAAACGCGAACAGGAAGAAGATCGCCAATCCCCACAGCCCGATCAGCAGGACAATGTTGATCACCGTTTTGCGTCCCCTGAGCATTGTCATGCTGATGTTGAACAGGAATGCCAGGGCGACAACCACGATGCCGATCTTGGTGAGCAACGGCTGTTCGAGAAACTCGCGGCCCATGGTGGCGAGAAGGTTGTTGCCGGTCATGGTGGCGAGCGTGTTGTAGTCGACGAACAGGTAGCCGAGGATCGTCAGTACGCCCGCAGCGAGAAAGACCCAGAACAGGATCCAGGCCAGTAGCGGGCTGTACAGTTCGGTTTCAGCTTCTTCGGGCACCAGGTAATAGGCGGCGCCCATGAAGCCGAACAGCAGCCAGACGATTAGCAGGTTGGTGTGCACCATGCGGGCGATGTTGAACGGAATCTCCGGGAACAGAAAGTCGCCGATGACGTATTGGGTGCCGAGGATCAGGCCAAAAATGACCTGCCCGGCGAACAACGCGATTGCCGCGATGAAGTAGGGCAGCGCGACCGCTTGAGATTGGTATTTCATGACGTGGGTCCCTTATGCGTAAGCTCGATAGGAATTGGCAGGCGCGCGGCTCAGCCTTCGATGTTGGGCGGCCATTTCTGCGTATTGATTCCCGCCGTGTAGCGGAAGAACTCGACCAGATCGTCCAGTTCCTGATCGGTCAGATGGAATTGCGGCATCTGCCGGCGGCCCGGGGCATTGGTCGGCATGGCCTGAATCCAGGCCTTGATGAAGTCGGGGCCGCGGCGCGTGTAGACATTTCCCAGTTCGGGTGCGTAGTAGGCGCCTTCGCCGAGCAGCGTGTGACAGCCGATGCAGTTGCGCGTTTCCCAGATGTGCTTGCCGGCGGCGGCACTCGGGGTGAGGTTGTGCCGGTTGTCGGTCTTGGGCAGTGCCTTCATGGTGTCGAAGGTCAGGGCCAGGAATAACAGAAAGAAGAAAACCGACCCGCCGTAGAAAACATTGCGGGCCATGGCTTTGGTGAAGGTTCCGCTCATGGGTTACCTCTTGTCGAAGTTGGCTGGAGAAAGACAGCCAGGTTGATCGGGACGAATTCGTGAAGAACTCGGCAAGCACTTTACGTCGGGCGATTCCTCCGGAAAATGATATTAGTCAACTTTAATAGTCAACTTTTCTGATAACGTGCTTTCCTGGTGTGGCTACTGCTGCATCCGGGTCGGTGCCATGCGTGGGAACGCAGCATCGAATTCAGGCAACCTCATTCAGGATCGCCATGTCTACAATTCCATTGCCCCTGTATGTCGCCTTCTTTTTTTTCCTCGGTGGCGCCTTGCTCCTCAACCTGCACCATCGCTACCAGAACAAGCAGCGTGCATTGCCCGCGCGCGATCAATACCTTGCGGCCCACCATCTGGCCGAGCCCATCTGCCATGTCTGTGGATCAGGCCGACTCGCCGAGCGCGGCTTGACACACGGAGAGGACGAACGGCGCATCTTCAGTTGTCTCGACTGCAAGGAAATGTTGTTTCAGGAGCGCCGTGCTGCGGATGTGGATGAGGATTCCGCCTGACGGTGGTGATGCCCAATCCGAGCTGACCCAGGCCTGCTGGTTGATCAGGCAAAAATTGCCGCCCATCTGGCAAATTGCCGTTTATTTGCCGGCAACCAGGCTCATGCGAGCGGTCACCGCTAGCGTTTCACGACCACATTAGCGTGAAACACACCCGTGTAGGTCGGGCGCAAGCCCGACTGTCGGGCTTGCGCCCGACCTACATTAACTGGCATGACGCAAGACTTTCATTATTCTGGGCGGCCTTGCCGACCATGAAAGTTAGGGAAGCACTGATCAAGTCCGTCACACCGGTGCAGGCCGGTGTCCAGCTTGTTGATATTCCTGGATTCCGGCTTTCGCCGGAATGACGAATCTGGACTTGATCAACATTTCCTTGGAACAAACCCCCAGCTGCCTTGCCGCCGGACCGCCCCAAGACAAGGCGATACGCGGCGTTAGCCGCAATCCGCATCACGGTAAATAAAGCCCTCCCCGTAATGGACGAGGGCGGCGAGCCACAGTCACCTCCCCGCGAGGGGAGGCTGGGAGGGGTGGGTATAAACCCCTGGCACGGTTAGTGCATGTCAGCAATGCCAGAAACCTCCAGCCGTGCTCAAACATGATCGAACGCCTTGACCAAGACCTGCAATTCACCCAAACGGCCCTCGGGTTGCGCAGTCGTCGGCAGGAACTGCTGGCGTCGAATATTGCCAACGCCGACACGCCGCACTACAAGGCGCGCGATATCGATTTCAAGTCGGCACTGGCCAGTGCCATGGGCGCCACAGGCACGGTCGCACCGGTAAGCCTGGCGCGCACCCATGCGGGACATCAGGGCGCCGCAGGCGTGACGCCATTTGGCGCTGCCCTCCAATATCGTACCGAGTACCAGGGCGCCGTTGATGGCAATACCGTGAATATGGACATCGAGCGTGCGGCATTTGCCGAAAACGCCATGCAAACAGAGGCCCTGATGACTTTCATCAACAAGCGCTTCCGTGGCTTGACTACCGCTATCCAGGGCCAATAAGGCACAAGGTCAATCATGAGCGACTTCAGAATCTTCGCCATCGCCGGCTCCGCGCTCACCGCGCAGTCCGCCCGCCTCAATGCCGTGGCGAGCAACCTCGCCAATGCCGATAGCGTGGTCGGTGCCGATGGACAGCCTTATCGCGCCAAGCAGGTGGTGTTCCAGGCCACCCCGGTCGAGGGCGGCGGCATGGGCGTGCGCGTGACGCAGGTGGTGGATAGCGCCGCGCCGCTGCGCATGCAGTACGACCCCGCCAATCCCGCCGCCAACGAGCAGGGTTATGTGGCGATGCCGAATGTGAACGTGGTGGAGGAAATGGTGAACATGATCTCCGCCTCGCGCGCCTACCAGAACAACGCCGAAGTGATGAACACCGCCAAGACCTTGATGACCAAGGCACTGTCAATTGGCCAGTAATGGACCAGTAATCGGAGAACAGAAAAAATGGCAACCGCAGTCGCAAACACCCAAAACAGTCAGGCCGCCGACATCTATGCCGCACTCAATGTCACGCGCGAAAAAAATACGGCCACCGAGGATATCCAGAATCGCTTCCTCACCCTGCTGACCGCTCAGCTGAAGAATCAGGATCCGACCTCGCCACTGGATAGCGCGCAGATGACCTCGCAACTGGCGCAGATCAGCACGGTCGATGGCATCGAACGCCTTAACGCCACCCTGCAAAAAATGCTCGGCAGCACCACCGATGCCCAGGCCATGCAGGCGGCTGCGCTGGTCGGGCGCGGCGTGCTGGTGCCCGGTTCGGCACTGCAACTGGCCGGGGGCGCCGCGGTCGGTGCCCTGGAACTGAGTGGGCCGGCCGACGAAGTCACCGTCGCCATCAAGGACGCCAGCGGCCTCGTGCAACGGACGATCAACCTGGGCGCGCTTTCTGCCGGCATCCATGGTTTCACCTGGGACGGCAAGACCGATGGTGGCGCGCAGGCCGTGGATGGCAATTACAGCGTGAGTATCGCTGGCGAACAGGGCGGCAAATCGGTCACGGCGAGCGCTTTGGCATTGGGCATGGTGTCCAGCATCACCCGTGCTGCGCAAGGCATGACGGTCAATGTGGGTTCGCTGGGCGCTTTCACCCTGGCGGACATCAAAGAAATTCTCTAATTGAAATAGCGGGAGACAGCGATGAGCTTTCAACAAGGTTTGAGTGGACTGAATGCGGCAGCCAAGTCGCTCGATACGCTCGGCAACAATATTGCCAACTCCGGAACGGTCGGCTTCAAGTCGGCCAGCACACAGTTCGCTGACGTATTCGCGGCCACGCTCGGCGGCGGCATTCAGGTTGGCATCGGCACCTCGGTGAGCGGGGTCAGCCAGCAGTTCTCCCAAGGCAACCTGACGGTGACCAGCAACCCGCTGGATCTGGCCATCAACGGCCAAGGCATGTTCCGTCTGTCGAATAACGGCGCCACGACTTTTACGCGCAACGGCCAGTTCAACATCGACAAGGACGGTTATGTTGTGAACACCAGCGGCTATCGACTCACCGGTTATCTGGCCAATACCGCAAACGTTATCGTGCCATCGACCCCGGCCGAAATATTCATCAACACGGCTGACCTTCAGCCGCAACCGACCGGCAACACAAGCGCCGGGGCACGCATCGGTCTCAACCTGGACTCAAGACAGCCGGTCAATGCCCTGGCCTTTGACGTGAATGATCCGACCACCTATAACAGTTCGACCTCGATCACCGTGTTTGACTCCCTCGGTAATTCGCATTTGATGTCGTTGTTCTTCAAGAAGGACAGCGCGAATGCCTGGAGCCTGTATAGCAATCTGAACGGCGGGGCTCCCTCGGCGGCCACCGCCATGACTTTCAATAGTACGGGTGCCCTGACAGCGCCAGCCACCGGCATCATCGCCCAATCCCACGCCGTGACCACGGGTGCCACGACGCCGCTGGCTTTCAACCTGAACCTGACCGGGTCTACCCAGTACGGCAACATCTTCGGCGTCAATAGCGTGGCGCAGGACGGGTATACCTCGGGTCGCTTGTCCGGCCTTAGCATTGCGTCCGACGGTACCGTCCAGGGCCGCTACAGCAACGGCCAGTCGCGTGACCTGGCGCAGGTGGTGCTCGCCAACTTCAACAACCCGAACGGCCTGACTTCGCTGGGCAACAACCAGTGGGGCGAGACTCCGGAATCCGGGCAGCCGCTGGTCGGCGTGCCGGGCAGCGGATCGCTGGGCGCGCTGCAGTCGGCGGCGGTTGAAGAGTCGAACGTCGACCTGACCGCAGAGCTGGTGGCGATGATTACCCAGCAGCGCGCCTATCAGGCTAACGCGCAGACCATCAAGACGCAGGACCAGGTTTTGCAGACCCTGGTCAACCTGCGTTAAAAGTCGGCGCTGGCATTACGGCTAAATGAGCGGCTAAATGAGCGGCGGCAAATAAACCATGGACAAACTGATCTACACCGCGATGACCGGCGCCAGCGCCACGCTGGCACGGCAGGCGGCCGTGGCACACAACCTCGCCAATGTCGCCACGCATGGCTATCGCGCGGAAGAGCATCGCCTGCGCGCGGCACAGGTGCAGACGCACAATGCACCGGTCGCCCTGCCGACGCGGGCCTTTGTCGTCGATGCCACTACGCACAGCGATTTCCGGGAAGGTTCGCTGATGCATACCGGTGGCATCTTCGATGTCGCGGTGCGGGGGCGTGGCTGGATTGCGCTGGCGCTGCCCGATGGCAGCGAAGCCTATACGCGCAATGGCGGCTTCGAGATTTCCGAGAATGGCGTGCTGCAAACGCGTGGCGGCATCCCGGTGCAGGGCGATGGCGGGCCACTGGCGATTCCGCCCGATACCCGCGTCTCCATCGAGGGTGACGGCACAATCTCGGTGACCCCCGAGACGGGCGCCAAAAATACCGTGAATGCAGTCGGCCGCATCAAACTGGTCAACCCGCCCGAAGCCGACCTGGTGCGCGGTCCGGACGGCCTGTTCCGCCTCGTTGGCGGCGCTCCGGCGCCACAGGATGAACAGGTGAAAGTGGCTTCCGGCTACCTTGAAAACAGCAATGTCAATCCGGTCGATCAGATGGTGACGATGATTTCCCTGGCGCGCCAGTTCGAAATGCAGATCAAGCTGCTGACCAATGCCGAAACGAATGATCGCGCCGCCACGCAAGTGCTGGCGCAACGCTGATGGACTGTTATTTGCGAGGATGATTGAATGATCCGCTCCTTATGGACTGCCAAAACCGGTCTCGATGCCCAGCAGACGCATCTTGATGTCATTTCGAATAACCTCGCCAACGTCAGTACCAATGGCTTCAAACGGCAGCGGGCGATCTTCGAGGACCTGCTCTACCAGACCATGCGGCAGCCGGGCGCGCAGTCGACCCAGCAGACACAGGTCGCCTCCGGACTGACCATCGGCGTCGGCGTGCGCACCGTGGCGACCGAGCATATTCATACGCAAGGCAGCCTGCAGCGCACCGAAAACTCTCTCGACATGGCGATCAATGGTCAGGGATATTTCCAGATCCAGATGCCGGATGGCACCTTGGCTTATTCGCGGAGTGGCAGCTTCCAGCGCGACAGTACCGGCCAGATCGTCACGCCAAGCGGCTACACGCTGTCGCCGGCCATTACCATCCCCGCCGATGCCCTGAGCATCACCATCAGCCGGGATGGCATCGTGTCGGTTCTCCAGTCCGGCAACACCACGCCGACCCAGGTGGGCAACATACAACTGGCCACCTTCGTCAATCCGGGCGGCCTGCAAAGCGCCGGGGAAAATCTGTTTGTCGAAACCGCCTCGTCCGGCACAGCCACGCCTAACACGCCGGGCAGCAATGGTTCCGGCCTGATCAACCAGGGCATGGTGGAAACTTCGAACGTCAATGTGGCGGAAGAGTTGGTCAACATGATCCAGACGCAGCGCGCCTACGAGCTGAATTCGCGGGTCGTGCAGACCTCCGATTCCATGCTGGGTCGATTGGCCCAACTCTAAGGATTGCCATGAAGTCACTGACAATTTTGCTGGTGTTGACAGCCGGTCTGCTTGCGGGCTGCGTGACCACCCCGCCAGCGACCGCCGTGCATCAGCCGATGACCATCCGGCCCGAGCCGCGTGCGGCGCTTGGCCCCGCCAACGGCAGCATCTACAACGTTGCCAGCGCGCGGCCCCTGTTCGAGGATCGACGCGCGCGCTACATCGGCGACACCATCACCATCAACATTGCCGAGAAGACCGCGGCAGCGAAAAAGTCCGACACCAAGGCCGATCGCAGCCAGGATGTTGCGCTTTCCGTGCCGACAATCGCCGGATTGCCGTTCAAGAGCTTCCAGGGCGCCACGCTGGGAGCAAACAGCAGCAATGCCTTTGAAGGCAAAGGCGAGAATTCGTCGTCGAATAATTTCACCGGCACGCTGACGGTGACCGTGATCGACGTCTACCCGAATGGCAACCTGCTGGTGTCGGGCGAGAAACAGATCGGGCTCAAGGAAGGTGAAGAGTTCGTGCGCTTCTCCGGCGTGGTCAATCCCAACACCATCACCGCCAGCAATACCGTGCAATCCGTTCAGGTCGCGGATGCGCGCATCGAATACAAGGCCAATGGCTTCCTTGATTCAGCCCAGGTCATGGGCTGGCTGGGACGCTTCTTCCTGACTTTCATGCCGTTTTGAGCAAACCACGACGGGAACGCATCATGAGCACCACACATAAAATCCTGATCGGCCTGATGTGGGTCTTTGCCATCCTGTTGGTGAGCGACGCCGCCCGCGCCGAGCGCATCAAGGAAGTCGCCTCGCTCGCCGGCGTGCGCAGCAACCAGCTGGTCGGTTACGGCATTGTCATCGGACTGGACGGCACCGGCGACCAGACGACGCAGACGCCCTTCACGGTGCAAAGCATGATCAACATGCTGTCGCGCATGGGTGTTTCGCTGCCGCCGGGCCAGACGCTGCAATTGAAGAATGTCGCCGCGGTGATGGTGACGACCGACCTGCCGGCTTTTGCGCGCATCGGCCAGCCGATCGACGTGACGATTTCCTCGATCGGCAATGCCAAATCACTGCGCGGAGGCACGTTGGTCATGACCCCCTTGAAGGGGGCGGATGGCCAGACTTATGCCATGGCGCAGGGCAACGTGGTGGTGGTCGGCGCTGGCGCTTCCGCCGGCGGCGCGCGGACCACCATCAATCACCTCTCGGTGGGGCGCATTGCCAACGGCGCGACCGTGGAGCGCGAGGTGCCGATGAGCGTCGGTCAGGGAGATATTGCCAGCCTGGAATTGCGCCGCACCGATTTCGGCACCGCCCAGCGGGTTACCGATGCAATCAACCTGGCCATGGGGCAGGGTACGGCAATTGCGATCGACGCCCGCCAGGTTCAGGTCAGGCTCCCGGCCAATCCCGCTGAGCGCGTCGCCTTCCTGGGCGCCGTCGAAAACATCCGGGTGACGCCGGTGAAGATGCCGGCGAAGGTGATCGTCAATGCGCGCACCGGTTCGGTGGTCATGAACAGCGCCGTGACGATTGAAGAATGCGCCATTGCGCACGGCAACCTGTCCGTTTCGGTCACGACCGACACCGCCGTCAGCCAGCCGGGTCCCCTGTCAGGGGGGCAGACGGTGGTCGTCACCCAGCCTAGCATCGACATCAGCCAGGAAAGCGGCGCCTTGCATGGCATAAAGGCCGGGGTGAACCTGGCCGACGTGGTCAAGGCACTGAATGCCATCGGCGCCAACCCGCAGGACCTGATTGCCATCCTGCAGGCGATGAAAATGGCCGGATCGCTGCGCGCCGAACTGGAGATCATTTAACTTGAAAGACAACGCAGCGTTTGCGCCGGGCCGTCCCAAGCAAACGCGGCACGCGGCGAATGCCGCAATCCGCACCCACATTTGATCGGAACGCCCCGTGATATTCGAGCGAAAGCGATCAGTATCGACCTCCCCGAGAGGGGGGCGCAGGGGGTGGGCGTCTTTAACACGGCATGAATTGCCGGTATGTTCGGACGATTGCCGCCGCAAAGGCGCGGCAAGCTGACGGTCAATGAACTCTGCGACCCCAATCCCATCGATTTTTGACACGCAATCGCTCACCGCGTTGAAGGGCGACTTGCGCAAAGGCGATGCGCAGGCACTGAAAGCGACCGCGCAACAATTCGAAGCAGTGTTCCTGCAGATGATCCTGAAATCGATGCGGGCCGCCACCCCGCAGGATGGCATCTTCGACAGCGAGCAGACCCGCTTCTACCAGGAGATGCTTGACTCGCAGCTTTCGCAGGTCATGGCCGCCAAGGGGGGCATGGGTCTGGCCGCGGTGATCGAGCGCCAACTGTCGCGACCCGAGGCCGTCATTGGGCCCGACGCTGAACATGGCATGCCATTGACGCCGCCCACCCGGTTCATGCCGCTCGATCAGCCGCAACGCCGTTTCCCGTTGCCCGGAGACAAGGTGCCGCCGCCGCTGCCCATCGAAAGCAGCCCGGTGCGGCCGGCCCTGCCCGCCAATGCAGCGCCGGCGTCAAGCGACGGGCAAGCGCAGTCTTTCATTCAAGGCGTCTGGCCGCATGCCACCGCGGCGAGCCGGCAAACCGGCATCCCGCCGCACTTTCTGGTGGCGCATGCGGCACTCGAAAGCGGTTGGGGGCGCGCTGAACCGCGCTTTGCCGATGGTCGCCCCAGCCACAACCTGTTCGGCATCAAGGCGGGCAGTCGCTGGCAGGGTGCCGTGGTGTCAGCTTCCACCACGGAATACGTCAATGGTGTCGCCGAGCAGCGTGTCGAGCGGTTTCGTGCCTATGGCTCGTATGCCGAAGCCTTTCAGGATTACGCCCAACTGATGGCGAAATCGCCGCGCTATGCGGAAGTCGTTGCCAGCCGCGATGCCAGCAGCTTCGCCCGTGGCCTGCAGCGCGCCGGCTACGCCACCGATCCCCTCTACGCGTCCAAACTGGAGCGGATCATCGGTGGCCCGACGCTGCGGACCGCGCTCGCCGGCTAAACCGCAGCCGGTTCCCACAGAGACCTGAATCTGCACTGTAGTCGCGCCGCCGGGCCGCCCCAAGGCGAGACGGCACGCGGCGAAAGCCGCAATCCGCGCCCCAGTCCAAATGGGGGCGTCCCGTGATAAACGAGCGCAGCGAGCAACAGTCACCTCCCCCGTGAGGGGGAGGCCGGGAGGGGGTGGGTCACAAAGCTGGCACGCCTGTTGCTCAATATCCGGTAACCCCTCAATGATCGGCAGTTATTGCCGATATTGAAACTGTTACACGGAGAAATCATGGCCAGCGGAATATTCAACGTCGCAATCAGCGGTCTCAACGCTGCGCAAACTGGTGTTCTCACCACCAGCCACAACATCGCCAATGCCTCGACCACGGGCTATTCGCGGCAGCAGATCGTCCAGACGACCAATACACCGCAGTTTACCGGTGCCGGCTTCATCGGCAAGGGTACCAATGTCGAGACCATCCAGCGCGTTTACAACCAGTTCCTTACCGGCCAGGTGCTGTCGGCGCAAACCGGCGCAGCCCAGATGGACAGCTATCTGGCCCAGATCAGGCAGATCGACAACCTGCTCGCCGATCCAAACGCGGGCCTCTCCCCGGCCCTGGCGGATTTCTTCAAGGGCGTGCAGGAAGTGGCGGCAAACCCCGCATCGCTGCCCGCGCGTCAGGCCATGCTGTCGGCCAGCCAGTCACTGGTGGGGCGCTTTCAGTCGATTGACCAGCGCCTGCGCGAAATACGGGAGGGCGTCAACAGCCAGATCACCAGCGAAATCACGCTGATCAATTCCTACGCAAAGCAGATCGCCGATGTGAACCAGCGCATCATCGTCGCCCAGGCCGCAGGGTCTGCCCAGCCGGCCAACGACCTGCTCGACCAGCGCGACCAGTTGATTGCCGACCTGAACAAGGAAATCCGCGTTACCACGCTGGAGCAGGCTGATGGCACATTTAGCGTCTTCATCGGCAATGGTCAGCCACTGGTGGTCGGCGCGCTCAACTACAGTCTGCAGGCCGTCGCCGCGCCTGACGATCCCGAACGCACTATTGTCGCTTTGCGTTCGCCGACGGGAGCGACGATCAACATCCCCGAGTCCTTGTTGACGGGCGGGAAACTCGGCGGCCTGATCGCTTTTCGCGCCGAATCGCTCGACCCGGTGCAGAATGGCCTGGGCCGCATCGCTTTGACGCTGGCGCAGAACTTCAACGACCAGCATCAATTGGGGCAGGATCTGACCGGCTTGCTGGGCGGCAATTATTTTGACATCAGCCAAGCCGGGCCGGTGGCGATGGCGAATGCGAATAATGCGGTGCCAGCACAGAGTCCGACTGTCACTATCAGCAATCTCGGCGCGCTGACGACCAGCGATTACCGGCTGACCTATGCCGGCGGCAATTACACGCTGACCCGGCTGTCGGATAACGTGACGCAAACTTATGCGACCCTGCCGCAGAGTGTCGACGGCATCACTATCGCGGCGGGTACCTGGACGCCGGTGGCCGGTGACAGTTTCCTGATCCAGCCGACAAGAAACGGTGCGGGTAACCTGGCGCTGGCGATTTCCGACGGGCGTAATATTGCCGCAGCCGCGCCGATCCGCACTTCGACCGCATTGACTAACAGCGGCACGGCAACGGTCAGTGCAGGAACGGTCAATGCCCCGCCGCCGCCGAACGGCAACTTGCAGCAAGCGGTCACAATCACTTTCAACAACGATACGCCGCGAACTTTCAATGTTTCCGGTACAGGCAGTGGTGACCCAACAAATGTTCCCTACACCGCCGGGGCTGATATCACCTATAACGGCTGGACGATAAAAATCGCGGGTGCCCCGGCCGGCGGAGACGTTTTCACAGTCGCGACCAACAGCGCAGGTGTTTCCGACAACCGCAACGCCCAACTGCTCGGCGCATTGCAGACGAAATCGCCAATGGTGGGCGGCACGGCCAGTTATCAGTCGGCCTATTCGCAGATTGTCAGTCAGACCGGCAACAAGACGCGCGAGGTCGAGGTCACGGGCAAGGCGCAACAAACCCTGGCCGACCAGGCGCAAATCGAGGTCGACAAGGTGTCAGGCGTCAATCTCGACGAGGAGGCCGCCAACCTGCTGCGCTACCAGCAGGCCTATCAGGCCTCGGCCAAGTTGATCGAGATCGCTGGCCGGCTTTTCGACGAAATCCTCGCCATCAGCCGCTAAGGAATAAATATGATTAGAGTCAGCACCAGCATGATCTTCAACGCGGGGGTCAATGCCATGAACACGCAGACCGCAATGCTGCTGCATTTGCAGCAGCAGGTCGCCAGCGGCCGCCGCATGCTCACCCCTGCCGACGATCCGGTCGGCGCGGCGCGCGCACTTGAAGTCACCCAAGCAAAGGATGTCACCGCCCAGTACGCCATCAATCATGACAATGCCAAGTCGGCACTGGGTCTCGAAGAGGCACAGCTGACCGGCGTCAACAGCATCATGGCCCGCCTCAAGGAATTGACGGTGCAGGCTGGCAATGCCGCGCTGTCGGCAGGCGATCGGCGTGGCGTAGCCCTGGAACTGCGTGCCCGGTTCGATGAGTTGCTGGGCATCGCCAATGCCACGGATGGGGCTGGACAACACCTGTTTGCGGGCTACATGGGCAGCACCAAGCCCTTTGGCGCTTCGATCGATGCAATGATCCAGAATCCGGCGCTTGAGGCGACTTATCAGGGTGACGATGGCCAGCGCCGCTTGCAGGTGTCAGCGACGCGGTTCCTCGAAATCGGCGACTCAGGCAACGATGTCTTCATGCGCATCCGCAATGGCAATGGTTACTTCGCAACGGACTATGTAGCCGGTAATGCCGGCACGGCAGTGATTGATGCCGGCAACGTCACTAACACGACGGCGTGGAATGCGCTGGCCGACAAGAATTTGAACGTCACATTCAGCATCGACATGGTTGCCGTGCCACCGGTCACCTACTATGACATCATCGGTACATCAGGCAATTCACTTCTTACCGGCTTGCCGCCGGTTTTGCCGCCAACCGCAGCCACTGGCCAGAATGTTTATCAAGCCAACCAGCCCATAGTGATTCCCGGTGCGGGTGCCAGCATCACGATCAGTGGTGCGCCAGTCGATGGTGACAGTTTCAGCCTGGCACCGAGTACCAGCCAGAGTTTGTTCCGGACGCTGGCCAATCTGGTGGGTGCACTGGAAAGCGGGCCGACGGGAACTGGCAGCCAGGCAAAATATTCCAATGAAATTGGCTTGGCCCTGACGAACCTGGATCAGGCCAACGACAACATCCTGCGTGTCCGCGCGGCGATCGGCTCACGGCTCAACGAGGTGGATTCGCTCTCCGATGTGAATCAGGATCTGCAGCTGCAATACCAGCAGACGCTTTCCAACCTGCAGGACCTCGACTATGCCAAGGCAATCTCGGATTTGACGCGCAAGCAGACCGATCTCGAAGCCGCGCAGAAGTCGTTCATGCGCGTTTCACAGCTTTCCCTGTTCAACTACTTATGACGCCGTACCGCCAGTCCCACGGGGATTTCCTGCGGTCACGCCGACTCCTTGTTGCAGCCATCATTGGAAGCCTGCTTTCCGGTTGCGCCAGCAATCCGAATGCCGTGAGTGCAACAGGCGTTGCCGGCAAGACCGGCGAGGCTGTCGTCAAGACGGCCAGCACGGTCATTGGCGGGCCGCTGATTCCCGATGCCGTGCTGCAATTGGGCCCGTCAGTGGCTTACCCGCTGGAAAAACTGGTTTATTGGGGTATCTATGTCGGGGCCGCCTGGCTGATCCTCGATCCGCTGGCACCGAACTGGGACATCCAGGAAGCGCGCTTTCCGGAAAACCACATGCATTTCCGGCTGAACATGAAGCGTTTCTACGCCGGCGGCGCGGGCGAAGCGCGCGTGATTTTCAATCGGCGTGCCAAGGAAATGATGCGCGCCGGCGGGTTCGGCGGCTACGAGGTCGTCGAATATTCCGAGGGCATGGAGTCGTCGGTGCTCGGTTCGCAGCGCACTGCCGAGGGTGTTGTGCGCTTCACGAAAGCGCAGGGCTAGCCCGCTACCGCCGTAGCCTTGCCACCGCCGGGCCGTGCCAAGGCAAGGCGACATGCGCCGCAGCCCAGAACGTCGCTCCCGGTAACCGGCAAGCGTGGCGGGCAACAGTCACCCCCTTCCCCGGTAAGGGGCTTTCTGCTTACGCTGCGGCCCGCAATACCGCTGCCATGGCGCGGAAGGCCTGATCGAAGAGGTGTTCCATCGCCGCGCCGAAGTAGGGAATCGAAAACATCAGGATCACAAAACCGGCCGTCAGTGTGACCGGAAAGCCGACGGCGAAGATGTTGAGCTGCGGCGCGACGCGTGCCAGCACACCCATGGCGAGGTTGGTGATCAAGAGGGCGGTGATCAGCGGCAAGGCGAGCAGCAGCCCGGCGGAAAACAGTACGGACGACCAAATGAGAAAACTGCCGATTCCACCGATGCCGACGATGCCAAACGGCGTGACGGATACCGGCAGCAGCTTGAAACTTTCGGCCAGTACCGAGAGCGTGAGCAGATGGCCGTTCATCGCCAAAAACACCAGCGTGACGATGAGACCGAGAAATTCAGAGAGCACGGGCGTCTGGCCGGCGTTCTGTGGGTCGTAAAACACGGCAAAGGACAGACCCATCTGCAAGCCGATCAGTTCGCCGGCCAGATCAATGGCGGCGAAGGCGATGCGCAGCGTGAGTCCGAGCAGCACGCCGATGAACATCTGCTGCGCAAGGATCGCCAAACCAATCCACGAGCCGGCCGCAACGGTCGGCATCGGCGGCAACACCGGCAACAGGGCCAGGGTAATCGCTATGCCAAACGCCAGGCGGATGCGTTTCGGCACGGCAACGCTGTTGAACACCGGCGCAGCCGCCAGGAGCCCCAGAATGCGCGCCAGCGGAAACATGAACGATGTCAGCCAGACATCCAGTTGCGCGCTGGTGAAGGAGATCATCGCCGTGTTGCCCCAGCAGCCTTGCCGCCGGGCCGTCCCAAGGCTAGGCGGCACGCGCCGCCAGGCGCAATCCGCACCACGGCGGATACGGAGTCACCCGTGGCAAACGAGTGCAGCGAGCAACAGTCACCTCCCCCGAGAGGGGGAGGGCGGGAGGGGGTGGGCATTATCCGATGATGCTGGGTATGGAACCGTAAAGACGCCGCATGAAATCGGTAACCACGGTGATCATCCACGGCCCGGCAAGCACCAGCGTGAGGAACACGGCTATCAGCTTCGGGACGAAGGACAGTGTGGCTTCGTTGATTTGCGTTGCCGCCTGAAAAATCGAAATGATCAGGCCGGTGGCCAGCGCGGCAATGAACAGGGGCGCGGAGACCAGCAGGAGGACTTCGACGGCCTGGCGACCGATTTCAACGACGGCGGTGGGGGTCATTATCCGAAAGTTGTGACGAGAGAGCCGATCACCAACTGCCAGCCATCGACCAGCACGAACAGCATGATCTTGAAGGGCAGGGCGATCATCACCGGCGACATCATCATCATTCCCATCGACATCAGCACGGAAGCCACCACCATGTCGATGATGAGGAAGGGGATGAAGATGATGAAGCCGATCTGGAATGCGGTTTTCAGTTCCGAGGTGACGAAGGCGGGAATCAGTACGTGGAGTGGTACCTCGTCAACATTGGCCGGCGCGGGCGATTGCGAAATCTTTGTGAACAATGCGAGATCGGCGTCCCGGGTCTGCTTGAGCATGAAGGCGCGTAGCGGCACGGCGCCGCGCTCGAGCGCCTGCGTGAAGGTGATGCGGTTTTCGGACAGGGGCAGATAGGCATCGGCATAAATTTTCTCGCCCACCGGCGCCATGATGAAAAAGGTGAGGAACAGCGCCAGGCCGACCAGTACCTGGTTGGGCGGCGAAGTCTGCGTTCCCATGGCATGGCGCAACAATGAAAACACAATGATGATGCGCGTGAAACTGGTCATCATCAGCAGCATCGCCGGCAGGAAGGACAGGCCGGTGAGCAGCAGCAGCGTCTGGATCGATAGCGACCATTGTGTGCCGCCACCCGCCGCCGGGGTGCTGGTGATGGCGGGCAGGGCCTGGGCCAGCGCCGCTTCGGGCACGATTGCCGCGGTAACCAGCAGCAGGGCGGCGAGCAGATGCAGACTAACTTTCATGGTCGTTATCGCCACCCGCAGCCCCGCCCCGAGGCGGGTGTCGACGTTTATTCGCTGCGCTCATCAATGAACTCGGCGTCAAATTTGTATTTCACGTTAAGCTTGGCCACGTTTTTTGATGATTTGATTGAGCCACGCCGGAAAATCTTGTCCTGCTTGTGGTGTAGCGGAAGTAGGCACTTCCTGACGGGGGATTTCGGCGAGCGTGGTTACGCGACCGGGGGCGACACCGAGCACCAGCCAGCTATTCCCCAGCTCAAGAATCACCACCCGTTCGCGTGCACCGACCGAGATGCCGGTGACGACACGCATCAGCCCGGCCTGGAACCCGCGTGGCTGGCTGATGCGCTTGAGCAGCCACAGCGTGCCGAGCAACAGGCCGAGGACCAGGAGCAGGCCGAAAACCATCTGCAGGGCACTCGAACTGATATCGGGTCCGGCTCCCAGCACTGCGGCAGAGCCGGCAGGCGCCATTCCCGACAACGACGCGGTTCCGGTCGGCGCCGTCACCGACAACGCCGCCGCGGTTCCGGCTGACGCCGTCCCCGACAACGCGGCGGTTCCGGCTAACGCCGTCCCGCCAGCGCTGACTTCTGCAGCCCATGCGGCAGGCGCAGTCAACAAAAAAGAAATAAACAGCGTACGTGGCAACATGGCCACGAGATTAGCCCGCTCACAGGCGGGCAATGGCGGGATTACAGGGGAAAATCAGGCCTACATAATCCAGCAGCCTTGCCGCCGGGCCGCCCTTCTCCCGCAAGCGGGTGAAGGGCATTCTGTTGGCCCCCCTCTCCCCGGCCCTTGTATGTTCTGCTTTTAAGGAATATAAAAAATGATGTTGAGGCTGTGGAGTTTGTGGGCAAAGGGGTGCGCGGTGGATAAGTCGCGGCTTTTTGCGACTTATCCACGGCAAGCGCCCCGGTT
>JAUXOM010000061.1 GCA_030682175.1 Rhodocyclaceae bacterium | reverse complement strand
AAAAAACCGCCAGCGAACCGGGGCGCTTGCCGTGGATAAGTCGCAAAAAGCCGCGACTTATCCACCGCGCACCCCTTTGCCCACAAACTCCACAGCCTCAACATCATTTTTTATATTCCTTAAAAGCAGAACATACAAGGGGGCGGGGGAGAGGGGGTGCCATCAGAAAGACTTTCTCCCGCAAGCGGGAGAAAGTCGGCGCTGGCGGGACGGCGTTAAACGCCAGCCGTGACATCACCGCGCGGAAGGGCTTCCTGGAATATCGCCATATTCCGGCGCAATCCGGAATCCAGGGCAGTTGGTCACCGTCCCGCCAGTCCCACGGGGATTTCCTTCGGCCACGCCGACTTTTGCTAAGCCTCGCGGACGGCGACTTCGCCGCGCAGGCTGTGCGGCAGGGCGGCCGTAATGCTCACGTCGATGAACTGGCCGATCAGGCGGGTGGCGTGGGCCGGGCCGGGGAAGTTCACCACGCGGTTGTTGGCGGTACGTCCGGCGAGTTCTGTCGCATCCTTTCGCGCATGGCCTTCGACCAGCACGCGCTGCACGGTGCCGACCATCGCCTGCGAGATCGCGCCGGCCTGTTCCTCGATGCGCTTTTGCAAGCGCATGAGGCGCTCGACCTTCAATTCGTGCGGGGTATCGTCCGTCATCTCGGCGGCCGGCGTGCCGGGGCGTGGGCTGAACAGGAAGGAAAAGCTCGCATCGAAACCGATGGCATCGATGAGTTGCATGGTCTTCTCGAAATCCTCCGCCGTTTCGCCCGGAAAGCCGACGATGAAATCCGTCGACAGCGAAATGTCGGGCCGCGCCGCCCGGAGTTTCTTCACCAGCGACTTGTATTCCAGCACCGTGTAACCGCGCTTCATGGCGGCAAGGATGCGGTCGGAACCGGACTGCACCGGCAGGTGCAGGTGCGACACCAGCTTGGGCACGCGCGCATACACATCGAACAGCCGCTGTGTCATCTCGCGCGGGTGCGAGGTGGTGTAGCGAATGCGTTCGACCTCCGGCATCGCGGCGATGGTCTCGATGACAAAGGCGAGATCAACCGTCTCGCCCTCGGCAGTGTCTCCGCGATAGGCATTCACGTTCTGCCCGAGCAGGGTAATTTCCTTGACGCCCTGCGCGGCCAGGCCGGCCACTTCCACCAGGATGTCGTCGAGCGGACGCGACACTTCCTCGCCGCGTGTGTAGGGCACGATGCAGAAGGTGCAGAATTTCGAGCAGCCTTCCATGATCGAGACAAAAGCGCTCGACCCCTTCTCGCCCGCGACACGGGCAACCGGCAGGGTGTCGAATTTCTCGATCTCGGGGAACGAGACATCCACCTGCGCACGGCCGGAGGCACGCCGCGCCGCGATCAGTTCGGGCAGGCGGTGCAAGGTCTGCGGGCCGAACACGATGTCGACGTAGGGCGCGCGCTCGATGATCGCCGCGCCCTCCTGGCTAGCCACGCAACCGCCGACGCCGATGATCAGATCGGGCTTCTGCTCCTTCAGCTTGCGCACCCGGCCGAGGTCGTGAAACACCTTCTCCTGCGGCTTCTCGCGCACCGAGCAGGTGTTGAACAGGATGATGTCCGCCTCGTCGACATTGTCGGTCTTGACAATGTTCCCGGTCGTGCCGAGCAGGTCGATCATCTTGTCCGAGTCGTACTCGTTCATCTGGCAACCGAAGGTACGGATGTAGACTTTTTTGCTCATGCGCGGCAGCAGGGGATAAATGGCGGGGGGTGATTGTAACAACGCCGCTGGCGGCTCGGCGCAAACGCTGTGTAAACGCCCGCCCCCCTTCGCCCTCCTCGCGGGGGGTTCTCTACGGCGCGCTACGCGCGGCATGTCACGGGGTGCTCCGCTTTACCTCCGGTGCGGGTTGCGCCTGGCGGCGCGTGTCGCGTTTGCTTGGGACGGCCCGGCGCAAACGCTGCGTAGTTCACGGCTAAACGCCCGCCCCCTTCCCTGCCCCCTTGACCGCGCCGTAGACAGACTCGCCGCGCTGGCGCAGGAAACCCGCCTTGCCATCTTCCGCCTGCTCGTCGAGGCCGGTCCGGAGGGCATGAACGCCGGCGCCATCGCGACGGCGCTCGGCATTCCGCCCGCCACGCTGTCCTTCCACGTCGCCCATCTGGCGCGCGCCGAACTGGTGTCCTCGCGCCAGGAAAGCCGCTTCATCTTCTATGCGGCCAACTTCGCCGCGATGGACGAGCTGATCGCCTACCTCACCGACAACTGCTGCCAGGGTGGCGGGCAATGCCTGCCGAAGACGGCGGCCCTTTCCACCACCGCCAAACGCCGCGCGCAAGCAACAAAAGCGGTCGCTTAATGGAGCTTCCCATGCCTTTCAACGTCCTCGTCCTCTGCACCGGCAATTCCGCCCGCTCCATCCTCGGCGAAATGCTGTTCAATCACCTCGGCCAAGGGCGCGTGAAAGCGTTTTCGGCCGGCAGCAAGCCGGGCGGCACGGTGAATCCCGTCGCCATCGAAACACTGGAAAGGCACGGCATTCCCTGTGCGGGTGCGCGCAGCAAGTCGTGGGATGAGTTCGGCAAGCCGGAAGCGCCGCACTTCGACTTCATCTTCACCGTCTGCTCCAACGCCGCCAACGAAACCTGTCCGGTCTGGCCCGGCCACCCGACCACCGCGCACTGGACGATTCCCGATCCGGCGCACGTCGAGCCCATCGAGGCGCGACGCGAGGCATTTGAAACGGCCTGCCAGTCCTTATACAAGCGCATCGTCGCCTTCCTCGCGCTGCCGCTCGAAACCATGAGCCGCGACGCGGCGCTCGCCGCCGCGCGCAAGATTCACGCCGACAACACCGGAGCCTGACATGTCGGCGCAATGCGAAGTCACGGCCAAGGCCGCCTCAGTTGCGTCCCCGGGCGCGCCGATGAGTTTTTTCGAGCGCTGGCTGACGCTCTGGGTGTTCATCTGCATCGTCGTCGGCATCGGCCTCGGTCAGTGGTTTCCGGCCCCCTTCCAGGCGCTCGGTCGCATGGAGGTG
>JAUXOM010000010.1 GCA_030682175.1 Rhodocyclaceae bacterium | reverse complement strand
CAGCATGAACGATCTGTTCTCCCAGCTCGGCCTACCGGCCGGGCCGGGGGAGATCGAGCGTTTCATCGCGGCCCACCGCCCCTTGCCCGCCACGGTGCGGCTGGCCGACGCGCTTTTCTGGTCGCCGACGCAGGCCGCCTTCCTGCGCGAGAGCCTGCTCGTCGATGCCGACTGGTCGGATGTGATCGACACGCTGAACGAGGAACTGCACGCCGGAAGCTAGCCATGGACACGACGCGCAGCGAGCGGGATTCGTTCGGCGTGATCGCCGTGCCCGCCGCGCGCCTGTGGGGGGCGCAGACGCAGCGTGCGCTCGAACATTTCGCCATCTCTAGCGAACGCCTGCCAGCCGAATTCATTCTCGCGCTGGCCACCGTCAAGCGCGCCGCCGCGCTGGTGAACCGCGACCTCGGCCTGCTGGCACTGGACAAGGCGTACGCCATTGCCGCTGCCGCCGATGAAGTGATTGGCGGCCGCCATGCCGACGAGTTTCCACTGTCCGTCTGGCAGACCGGCTCGGGCACCCAGACGCACATGAACATGAACGAGGTGCTCGCCCGCCGCGCCACGCAATTGCTCGACGACGGGCAGTCGGTGCATCCCAACGACGAGGTCAATCTCGGCCAGTCGTCGAACGACATCTTTCCCACCGCCATGCATCTGGCGGCGGCGCTTGGCATCGCACGCGCAGTGCTGCCGGCACTGGACCGTCTGCGCGCGACGTTGCAAACGAAGGCGGACGAATTCGCCACGCTGCTGAAGATTGGCCGCACCCATCTGCAGGACGCCACACCGCTGACGCTGGGGCAGGAATTTTCCGGCTACGTCGCCCAGCTCGACCATGCGCGTGGCGCGATCAAGGCGAGCCTGCCATCGCTCTATCCGCTGGCGGTCGGCGGTACAGCGGTCGGCACGGGACTCAACACCCACGCCGAATTCGGCGCGCGCGTGGCCGCGTGGCTGGCGATCGACAGCGGCCTGCCGTTCACAAGCGCCGCCAACAAATTTGCCGCCCTCGCCGCCCACGACGGCATGGTGGCCGCCCACGGCGCGCTCAAGGTGCTGGCCGTGGCGCTGACGAAGCTGGCCAACGACATCCGCTGGCTCGCCTCCGGGCCGCGCTGCGGGCTCGGCGAGATCGCGATCCCGGAAAACGAGCCGGGCAGCTCGATGATGCCGGGCAAGGTCAACCCGACCCAGTGCGAGGCGCTCACCATGCTCTGCTGCCAGGTGCTGGCGAACGATGTCGCCATCGGCATCGGCGGTGCCTCCGGCCACTTCGAGCTGAATGTCTACAAGCCGCTGATCGTCCACAATTTCCTGCAAAGCGTGCGCCTGCTCGCCGACGGCATGAACAGTTTTGAAGCCCATTGCGCGCGCGGCATCACCGCCAACCGCGAACGGCTCACCGAACTCATGGAACGCTCACTGATGCTGGTTACCGCGCTGGCGCCCCACATCGGTTACGACAAGGCGGCGGAAATCGCCAAACTGGCGCAGCGCGAAGGCTGGACGCTGAAGCAGGCGGCGCTGGCGCTCGGCTACGTCACCGCCGAACAGTTCGACCTGTGGGTGGTGCCGGCACGGATGATCGGTATAGTTCAGTGCGATATCACACCTAATGGTCCGACAGGCTGCTAGGGGTTTCTAACCTTCAGTCATGGGCGTACGCTTGCAATGCGATGGTCGATGCCGGCCTGTTTCCCGCGGACGAGAAAGACGTCGCCGCCTATCTGGCGCAGCATTACTACAAGTTCGCCAAGTAAACCGGAGGACGCATGGAACCCTCCAGCTACGACTTCAAACTGGCACGCCTCGACGGCACCGAGACTGCGCTGGACAGCTAGCGGGGCGAGGTGTTGCTGATCGTAAACACCGTCAGCGCCTGCGGCTTTAGCCTCAGTACGCCGGCCTCGAATCGCTGTATCAAAAATTCAAGGACACGGGTTTCGTCCTCCTCGGGTTTCCCTGCAACCAGTTCGGTGGCCAGGAACCCGGCGGTGTGGAAACCATCGGCACGTTCTGCAAAACCAACTACCGCGTCAGCTCCCCCTGTTCGCCAAAATCAAAGTGAAGGGCAACGAGGCCCATCCGCTCTATGACTACCTGAAGCGCGAGGCAAGCGGGGTGCTGGGCAGGTAGTACAGCGAACCGATGCCGTGTACCCCGAATCAGCCGACCATGCCGCGTGTCGGCCACGACGGGCGGGCGGAATATTCGTTATTTGTGCTTGATCAGTGTCCGACTTGTCCAGCGTAATCGAATTCAAAACTTTCTTGCGTACGCCGCCGTACAGACGCACTTGGTCTGCCCGCCTAAGGTGCAACGGTGACAAGTTCATTCATGGATGGCCGCCCAACGGCGGCAAAACACCTGCTGTTTGATCTGGCGCAGCTTGTCAAAAATCGTCTGGTGGCTATAACCGACTCAGTTACATCATTACACACCGATAAGTCGGCAGGCCGGCGTTACTCATTCAGGAGATCGATCATGAGCAAAGCAAAGACAACAGATGCTGGAAAACGCAAACAGAAAAAAGGTTCGACCCCGGCCAGCGGCACTTACATGGCTACCGGCGGCGAGTTGCATCAGGTCGACGCCGTCGCCATCATCCTCTCCGGCAAAGGCGCATTTATTGCTGCGGCCAAGACGCGCCAATGGGATCGGGAAAAGTCCGTTCGGACATTGGTATGAAAGCCAGGCAAAAAAATCAGGAAATGTTCAACGTCTGAAAGAAAGGAAGGTCGCCATGCGTAACAAGGAACAAGGAAAGGTAGGATGGATATTGCTTTGGCTATTGGGAATCCCGATCCCGATCTTGTTGGTGCTGTTTGTCCTGCGTGGGTGCACCTGAAGCGTCTCAGTTGCAACAGATACGCCCAGCGTACCGCGATTGATTGGCGTGGGCGCAAACCCGGGATTTACCAATGATTAGCCAGAGCCCGACCTCTTGCCATTATCTGCATACCGGCCAACGCACTTGCCATGCCGAAGATGGACGCGAGCTTCCGTGTGAAGGGTCCGGACAGGACGCGTCGTTTGCCACTGGCACACCCTGGCCGGAGCCGCGATTCGACGTGCGCGACGCTGAGGTCATGGACCGGCTGACCGGTCTGATCTGGTGTCGCAGTGCCGGTCTCGCGGAATTCCCGCTCACCTGGCAGGAAGCGCTGGATTTCGTCGCGGTCATGAACCGCGAGCAGCGTTTCGGCCAGCGCGATTGGCGCATGCCCAATCGCCGAGAATTGCGCAGTTTGCTCAGTCTGCAAACCAGATTGCCGGCCCTGCCCGAGCGACACCCCTTCATCGATGTGTTCAACGGCTGGTACTGGACTTCGACGACGGCGGCCATCAGCCCGGCGCACGCCTGGTACGTCGCGCTCGATGGCGCGCGCATGTTTTACGGCGGCAAGGACCAATCCTTCATGCTCTGGCCGGTACGCGGCGAAGGTCTGGGCGTGGTCCCGCGCACGGGCCAATCGCTGTGCTACGACGCCGCCGGTAAAGTCATCGCATGCGCCGGATCCGGCGAGGACGGCGAATCGCGTTGTGGTGCCCCGTGGCCCGAACCCCGCTTTGAAATGCTTCAGGCCGGCGTACTGGATCGCCTCACCCGCCTGCTCTGGCGCCGCAGCGCGAACCTCACCCCGCAACCGGTGCGCTGGGGTGAGGCCTTGGCAGCAGTGGCCAAACTCAACCATGAGCGCGAGGGCAGTGCCTGGCGTCTGCCCACCCTCAACGAACTGGAGTCGCTGGTGGATTGCGCCGTCCACAGCCCGGCCTTGTCGTCCGGGCATCCTTTCACCGACGTTCAGGACATTTACTGGTCGTCCACCACCAGCCTGTTCGAACCCGACTGGGCTTGGGCCCTGTACCTGACCAAAGGCGCGACGGGTGTCGGACAAAAGCGGTTCGCAGAATTTTCGGTATGGGCCGTCGCAACACACTAGACCAATGGCAACCCACTTTTCAACCGCCTTGCAGACCCGCTGTGGGTCTGCAAGGCTCCGTCACGTATTGCTCAGTGGTCCCGCACCGGTACGGCCGATCATCGCCAGAAACTCGCGCCGGGTTGAACCATCCGAGCGGAAGGCTCCGAGCATGCGGCTGGTGACCATGGCCACGCCCGGCTTGTGCACGCCACGCGTGGTCATGCACTGGTGGGATCCCTCGATCACCACCGCGACCCCTTTCGGCTGCAGCACGTCGTTCAGCGTATCGGCAATCTGCACCGTCATTCTTTCCTGGATCTGCAGCCGTTTGGCGTAGATGTCGACCAGGCGGGCCAGCTTGGAAATGCCCACCACCCGGCGATCGGGCAGGTAGGCGACGTGCGCCTTGCCGATGATGGGCACCATGTGGTGCTCGCAATGGCTTTCGAAGCGGATGTCGGTCATGACGATCATCTCGTCATAGCCATCCACCTCGGAAAACGTGCGCGACAGGGTCTGCACTGGATCCTCGAGATAGCCGGCGAAATACTCCTCGTAGGACCGCACGACGCGCGCCGGGGTGTCGAGCAGACCCTCGCGGGCCGGGTCGTCGCCTGCCCAGCGGATCAGGGTGCGTACCGCGTTTTCAACGTCGCCGCGGTCGGGGCGGGGCGGCGGTTTGGCTGATTGGGTGGGTGTGTCATGCGGTTCGGAAGCCATGCGGACAATCCTTTCGTGCTCAAAAAAAGGTGCGCGCGGCAGCGCGCCGCGCCCCCTTGAAGCCCATGTCGTCGTTAACAGGCGGCGAACCACCCCGCACATGGACGCCCCTTCAATTTGTAGACTGTTCCCTGCCAATCATCCTGTCTGTACGACAACGCGCACATATTGGCAACCGGACGCCTGGCGCTGGAGGAATAAACGAGCAAAAGCCGCCGTCCTGCCAGTGCCACGGAAAAGTCGGCGTGACCGGAGGAAATCCCTTTTTCGGCGCTGGCAGGACGGCGGTTGGCAGTATTCAGGTGCCGCAGAAGGTGCGAAAGTCCGCCATGAAGGCGTCCGCCGCCGGCTCGGCGTAGCGCGCCAGCGCCGGGTCCTCGTCGTAAGGTCGCCGCAGCGCGGCCAGCAACTGCTCGAATGGGGCCAATTCGCCGTGCTCCGAGGCGGCCTCCAGCGCTTCCTCGACACGCTGGTTGCGCGCGATCAGCCAGGGATTGACCCGGCGCATGCCTTGTGCGCGCAACTCGGCAGGCGGCCCGTCGTGCATCATGGCGGCATCCTCGGCGGCGCAACGTGCGCGCCAGCGTTCCAGCCAGTGCTCCAGCCCTTGTTGCGCGGCGAACAGGGCGCGCAGCGGCGCCTCGTTGCCGGCCGCCGCATCCGCCAGCCGCCGCCAGGCCAGGGTGTAGTCCACCCCCTGCGCGTGCAGCAGATCCAGCCAGCTTTCGCCCAGCGCGGCGTCGCTGCGCGCGCCGTCCGCCACCTCCTTCAATTCGCCGCCGAGGCCGAGCTTGGCGCGCAGTCCCGCCAGCCAGTGCTGCTGGTAGCGCTCCGGGAAGGCATCGATCACCGCGCTGGCGATTTCGATCGCGCGGCCCTCGCTCGTGTCGATCAGCGGCAGCAGCGCTTCGGCCAGGCGCGCCAGGTTCCAGCGGGCGATGCCGGGCTGCGCCGCGTAGGCATAGCGCCCCCCGGCGTCGATGGAGCTGAACACCGTGCGCGGATCGTAAGCCTCCATGAAGGCGCACGGCCCGTAGTCGATGGTCTCGCCGGGAATGCCCATGTTGTCGGTGTTCATGACGCCGTGGATGAAGCCCACGTGCATCCATTGCGCCAGCAGCGCGGCCTGGCGCTCGCCAACGGCGCGCAGGAAGTCCGCATGGCGTTGCGGGCTATCGACCAGGTCGGGATCGTGGCGGGCGATGGCGTAATCGGCAAGTTGGCGCACCATCTCGGTCGTGCCATGGGTCGCGAAGTACTGGAAGGTGCCGACGCGCAGGTGGCTCGCGGCGATGCGCGTGAGGATGGCGCCGGGCAGCAGGGTCTCGCGCCGCACCGGCGCGCCGCTCGCCACCACCGCCAGCGCGCGCGTGGTCGGAATGCCCAGCGCATGCATCGCCTCACCGACCAGCACCTCGCGCAGCATCGGTCCCACCGCCGCCTTGCCATCGCCGCGCCGCGAGAACGGGGTGCGCCCCGAGCCCTTCAGGGCGATGTCGCGCCGTTGGCCGTAGTGGTCGACGACCTCGCCGAGCAGCAGCGCGCGGCCGTCGCCCAGGTGGGGCGAGAAGCTGCCGAACTGATGCCCCGCGTAAGCCTGCGCGATCGGCATGGACCCGGCGGGCAGCTCGTTGCCGGAAAACATCGCCGCCAGGGCAGGCGCGTCATGGCCGGCCAGGCCGAGCCGCAATTCCTCGGCCAGGTCGTGGTTGAAGAACAGCAGTGCGGGAGTGGGCGCACGCTCCGGCTGGCAGGCGGCGTAGAAGCCCGGCAGGTCGCGGGCGTAGGTGTTGTCAAAGGGAATGGCACTGTTTGGCATGGGCTGTCCGGCATCCGCCGGTCCGGGTTGGTCGCACGATTAATTGCCTCCCGGATGGCGGAAGGCAGCAAGCTTCAGACCAGATGGCGCCCAATGCGCCCAAAGCAAGTCGGCCATTCTGGAGCCTGCCACGTTGCTCATGCTGTTGCCTGGACTGGCGCCGGGCGGCTAGGCGGCCAGGAACGCCGTCCCGCTGCGGGGCATTTCATACCCGCTACGGGGCACTTCGTCCCGCCAGTCCCGAAAAAGGGATTTCCTCTGGTCACGCCGACTTTTCAGCGCTTTGCTCAGGCCAGCTCCACCTCGGTAACCAATGTCGCCGCAGGCAGACCGATGTAGGCGCCCTGCGCGTAATCGATGCCGAGGGCTTTCACCTCTTTCAGCAACGCCGGGCTGTGCACAAACTCGGCAACGGTCTGCATGTTCAGGCCCCGGGCAAAATCGACAATGCCGCGGGTGACGGTCAAGGCGTTCTGATCGGCATCCAGCAGCCGGATCAGGCTGCCATCGATCTTGATCATGTCAACATCGAGCCGGAGCAGGTGTTCGAAGTTGGAGTAGCCGGTGCCGAAGTCGTCGATGGCGATGTGGCAACCCAGCGCCTTGACCCGATCGATGAAGATTTTTACCGCCGCATAGTTTTCGATGCCTTCGGATTCGAGGATTTCAAAGATCGCCCGCTTTGCCAGGCTGCCCTGGCTCAGGCTGTTGACGATGAAGGTTGTCAGCTCGGGATCAAGCAGATCCTCCAGGGAGAGATTGAGGGAAAACTCGTAATCGTTCTCGGCAAAGCGACTGAAGCACTGCTGCACCATGGTCCGGGTGATCTGGCGATACAGGCGGATCTTTTTCGCTACATTGAGGAACCGCCCGGGGCTGACGGGTTGCCCCGTTTCGTCGATCATGCGAACCAGGCATTCGAACTTGCGGATCCGGCCGCTGCGGGTATCCATGATCGGCTGGAAGAATGGCACGATCCGCCCTTCCTCCAGAGCCCGCTTCAGGCGATTGGCCCACAGCAGGTTCTGTTCGTAGGATTCGCGCACCCGTTGCGCCGGGTCGAATATCAGATGGCTCGATTTGTTCTGCCTGGCGAGCTTCATGGCGATACTGGCGGAGATCAGCAGTTGTCCGTGGCCCGGTGACGCACTGTCCTGCGCATGGGTCGCGGCCAGCCCCAGGGTGACATGCAGCGGAATGGCCTGACCCTGCCACTGGACGCCCAGCTTGCCGACATGGGCCAGCAGCTCATCGATGTAGTGCTGCAGGGTTTCCGGGGGGCGGTCGCCGGGCAGCCAGATCGCCATTTCATCGGCCGGCATGCGGTACAGGCGGCTGCCCGTCCAGGCGGGCTGCTGGGCGAGAAGCTGGCTCAGGGATCTGGCCATGGCGGTGATGACATGGTCGCCGCATTGGTGCCCGTAAAAATCGTTGATTTCCTTGAAGGCGTCGATGTTCAACAAGATCAGCGTTGCCGGCTGGGACGGCTTCAGGTCTGCCAGCAGTTTTTCCCGGTTGGGCAATTGGGTCAGCGCGTCGGTAAACAGGGTATGCAACTGCTTGAGGATGCCGGCCACCAGATACAGCAACAGGCCGGACAGCAGGAGCACCAGGCTGCCGACCAGCAGCGTGATGCGCAGATTGCTTTCGCGCATGGGCACCAGGATCGCGTCGATCTCGGCGCGGGGCACGCCCACGCCAAATACCATGCCGGCCTGGGTACGACTGAAGAACAGCGCGTAGTCCTGGTCCCTGACGCTCAAGCTCATGGTTTGCATGGGCGACACCAGTTGCCGGCCGGCGATGATTGCCGATTGCGGCTGCGGCCGGATGATCTTTTGCTGGAGCTGGCTGTGCGCAATGGCTTCCATCAATTCCTGGGCCAGCAGCACGTCAGCGGCGGCGGCGAGGCTGGAGAGATTGCGGTTGTCGCTGTCCAGCAGAAACGAGAAGGTCCCGGGCGTCACCTTGACGCGGCTCACCAGCTGGATGATTTCGTCGACGCGCCAGTCGGTGGAGGCCAGACCGACGATGCGCTGATTGGCGTCGCGCAGCGGCGTTGCCAGACTGATGACGACTTCGTTGATGCGATCCTTGTAATAGGCCGGCGTCCAGTAAAAACGTGGCAGCGCAGCGGATTGATTGCTGTCGATGCCCTGCGGCAGAACGCGCGTGTACCAGTCCTGGGTGTGATATTTACTCTCGTCACGCTGGATGATCGTCTGCGCCCCGTGCCGATAGCCGTATGCCGAATAGTTTTCCGGCGCGTAGGTGTGCGGCGCATACCAGATGCCGCCGCCATAAGCGTCCGGAAAGTCGGCGAGGGTGCGTTGCAGCGCCTGCTCGAGTTCGTGGCGATTGTCGTTGCCCGTGGCTTTTTTCATCCGCAGGAACTGTTCGCCGAGGCGGGCCAGGCCAGCGGCATTTTGCTCCATCAACAGGTGATGGGCGTTGATGCGATCCAGGTTGGCATAGAAGGTGTCGGTAATCTGGCGTTGGCGCAGTTCTTTCAAGGCTTGCTGCGAGACATCCAGGTTCAGCGAGGACATCAACACCATGCCGAGGACGAACAGGCCGACCAGCAAACCGAGGATCAGCATGATGGAATGCTTGACCCGGGTCATGCCAAAAAATATCAGCGCCATTGGCCGTTCATTCCGGACTGGATGCGCGCATGCGCCGCATCCAGTTGCGCACTGGTGAGCAAGGCCGTCTGCCGGTCGACTTGGGGCTTGGCCCGGCTTTCACCATTGAGCAGCGCCAGGCTGTACCAGAAATAGGCTTCGCTGTTGTCTGCCGCGCCATTGCGGCCCTTTGCATAATGGTCCCCCAGCCGGAATTGCGCCTTGGCGGAGCCCTTGCGGGCAGCCTGCACCAGCCACGCCAGCGCCTTGTCCGGTTGATTCTCCGTTTCAAACAGGGCAGCCAGGGCGAGGTGTGCGGGAAGATGTCCCTGATTGGCGGCCTGGGTCAGATATTGCACGGCCCGGGCCGCACCGGCCTCGCCGCCCATGCCCTGCTGATGGGCGATTCCCAGCTCATACAGGGCTTCCGGCAGTCCGCTGTCTGCGGCCTGTTGCAGCAACTTCAGGGCCTGGACAGTGTCCTTCTTGACGCCCTGACCCTCCTTGTACAGATTGCCAAGCAACAGTTGGCCGGGGGGAAACTGCTGGGCGGCGGAACGCGTCGCCCATGCCGCGGCGGTTTCCTGGTCACGGTTGATCAAGGCCAGACTGGCCATGTGGTGCTGCGCCCGGGAATCACCGAGTTGCGCTGGTTCGCGGCAGGCTTCCAGCGCCTGCCGGTAATTCTTGATGGTGAACAGCATGTAGCAATTATTGGCTTCCTTGCGGCTGAGGGATTCCGCCATGGCGGTCGGACCAGGGGCTTCCGCATTGGGTGTTGCCTGGCTGGGCTTGCCGGCAGGCTTGGTGCTGTTAACTCGACTGGCAAAGGCTTTGACCTCGCTCGGGCAGGAGTACAGATAACCGCGCTGCAACCTCTGCAGATTCTGCGGATTGGCCGCCTCGCCGGCATAGCGCCTGGCAATCGCCTGGCAGCGACTGTCGCGCTCGCCGGCAAGCTTGGCCAGAAAGTCGACCCGTGCTTCATCGCCCGAATGTTCCTCCAGGTAGCGGGTCAGCGGATCGATCAATGGCTGGCCGAACAGGGCGTCCACCTCTGCCTGGAAGCGTTGCTGGTCCTGGCGGCCCAGGCTGCTGGCGAACTCGGCCAGACGCCGGCCCTGAGCGGTGAGAAACTCACCGGACTTGCCCAGAAAAGTGTCGGATGCGGGCGACGTCTGCCCCTTTTCCGGCTGACTGCTGCAACCACCCAGCCCCATGGCTGAAAGAAAGATAAACGCGGCGGCCAGGACACGCATCCACGCCGCCGCCGGGCCGCCCCAAGGCGGCGTGCGCCTCCCCATGGGGGGCAGCGAGCCGGTTTTGTGACCGCAGGAAATCCCTGTGGGGCGAGCGTGGGGAGCCAATACTGTCATGTCAGCGCCTGCGCCATGTCATGCGCCAGTGCTTCGACGGCATCTTCCTGCGTGGCCCAGGAACACATGAAGCGGGCGCCGCCGCCGATGAAGGTATAAAACACCCAGCCGGCGCCACGCAGTTTGGTGATTGCCGCATCGGGCAGGTTGACGAAGACGCCGTTGGCTTCGGTGGGCAGCAGCATCTCGGCGCCCGGAATCGCGGCGAGGCGGTCGGCCAGTTTGCGCGCCATGGCATTGGCGTGGCGGGCATGGCGCAGCCAGGTGTCGTCCTCCAGCAGCGCCAGCCATGGCGCGGAGAGGAAGCGCATTTTCGAGGCCAGCTGGCCGGCCTGCTTGCAGCGGTAGGCGAACTCCTCGCCCAGCGCCCGATCGAAAAAAACAATGGCTTCGCCGAGGGGCAGGCCAAGCTTGGTGCCGCCGAAACACAGCACGTCGATGCCGGCGCGCCAGGTGATGTCGGCCGGCGTGCAGCCCAGCGAGGCGATGGCATTGGCGAAACGGGCGCCATCCATGTGGCATTTCAGCCCATACTCGCGCGCCAGCCGGGTCAGCCCCGCCACTTCGCCGATCTGGTAGAGCGTGCCGAGCTCGGTGCTTTGCGTCAGCGTGAGGGCCCGCGGCCGCGGATAGTGGATGTCGCTGCGTCGGGTGATGACTTCGCGCACGCCCTGCGCGGTCAGCTTGCCGTGCCGATGCGGCGCGAGCAGCAACTTCGAGCCGTTGGAGAAGAATTCCGGCGCACCGCACTCGTCGGTGGCGACATGCGCCGTGTCGGTGCAGATGACGCCCTGATAGGACTGGCACAGCGCCGCCAGGGCCAGCGAATTGGCTGCCGTGCCGTTGAAGACGAAAAACACTTCGCAGTCGGTCTCGAACACCGCGCGCAGGCGGTCGCACACAGCGAGTGTGTGGTCGTCATTGCCATAGGAAGGGACGAATCCCCGGTTGGCGGCATTGAACGCGGCCAGGGCTTCCGGACAGATGCCGGCCGTGTTGTCGCTGGAAAACTGCAGTTTGAATCCGTCGGAATTGTCGTGAAGCGGCATGCGGTGAAAACTCTCGAAATTGGCAATAACCAAGGGGCGTTAGTGTAGTGCTTCGCGCTGGCCAGAGCCAGACTGACAAATGGCGAGCACCATCAGCTGATGATCTATATTGAAAGCAGAATGGAACAAGAAAGGAGTGAATCATGGCGCCCATTGACAAGCCGGTCACGGCTGAACACGTTACTTGCGAGACGTGCCTCAAAGAGATTCCGCTGTCCGAAGTATTTACCCCTGAAGCCAGCGACTACTTTGTGAACTTTTGCGGTCTGGAGTGCTACGCGGCGTGGCAAGCGCACCAGGGAAAGTCCGGGGAAAAGGCTGGGGACTGAAGCAGGAAGTGGGCAGTCTGTACGATCAGCCTGACGCGGATAGCGCCGCTCAGGCAGTTTTGGCAACACCGACTTGACTTGCCGAAGCGCCAAGGTAACGTGCGTTGTCGAACAGCGAGGCGAACACGACCTGGCGCACCTCGGGATGGTCCGGCACCAGATACAGGGCGGGGGTCAGCAATTCTTCGAAAATGCCGCGCAGGCTGCGCGCGCCGACTTTGTACTCCATCGCCAGGTCGGCGATCTGCTCGAACACCAGCGGTTCGATCTTCAGTTCGACGCCCTCGTTGCGGAGGATTTCCCGGAACTGGTTGAAGATCGAGTTGCGCGGTTCGATCATGATCCTGATCAGCGTTGCGCGCGACAGCGACTCGAGGCGGGCGACAATCGGCAGCCGGCCGGCGAATTCCGGAATCAGGCCGTATTCGAACAGGTCGGTCGGCTTGACGCGCGCATTGAGGAGGTCGAGCACCTTCTGGTTGTCATCATCGGCGGTGGAAATGAAGCCGAAGCTGTGCGACTTGGCGAGAATTTCGTCGAGCCCGACGAAGGCGCCGCCGCAAATGAACAGGATGTGCGTGGTGTCGATATGGCGGGCGCTCTTCAATTTGACCGGCGCGCTCTCCATGATCTTCAGCAGCGCATGCTGCACGCTTTCGCCGGCGGCGCTCCTCGACTGGCCGCTGATGGCCTTCAGCTTGTCGATCTCGTCGATGAAGACGATGCCGCGCTGGGCGCGCTCGATATCGCCGTCGGCCTTGTCGATCAGCCGCTGCAGGATCGCCTCGATTTCCTCATTGACGAACTCGCTCTGGGCCAGCGAGGTGGCGTTGGCGGTGACGAAAGGCACCCCGAGGGCTTTTGACAGGGTTTCGCACAGCAGCGTCTTGCCGGTGCCGGTCGGGCCGATCAGCAACACGTTGCTCTTGACGATCGCGCTGTCCGCTGCCTTGGCGAGCGCAATTTTCTTGAAGTGCGCATAGACGGCGACGGCGAGTTGTTTCTTGGCGTCTTCCTGGCCAACCACATGCTGGTCGAGGAATTTGACGATCTGGCTCGGTGTCTGCTGGTTCATGGGATCTGGTTCATGGGATCAAGGGACTGGGCGGGGCAGACGCTAGAATAGCAGCATGCAAGAAAATCAAATGCGCCTGCTGGTGTTCACCACCCTGCCCGATGCCGCGCACGCCCACACGCTGGCTAGCGCCTTGGTCGAGGCGCGCCTGGCGGCCTGCGTGAATATTCTCGCACCCTGCCGCTCGGTCTACCGCTGGCAGGGGCAGATCGAGGACGCCATGGAGGTGCCGCTGCTGATCAAGACCACGGCGGAACGCTACCCGGCACTGGAAGCGGCGATCCGCCAACAACACCCCTACGAACTTCCTGAGATCATTGCTGTCCCAATTGAGCGCGGCCTACCGGACTATCTGGAGTGGATCGGTTTGGAAACCCGCGCAGAGATAACCCCCACAGCACAACAATAATTACCGCCATGACCCTGCGCCTCTTCGTAATGCTCTGGCTTGCCCTGGCCAGTTTCACCGCCAACGCGCTGTTCAGCAGCGGCCCCATCGACCCGGAACAGGCCTACCGCTTCTCCGCCCGGGCGCTCGACGCGCAGACCATCGAGGCGCGCTGGGACGTCCAGCCGAAATATTATCTGTATCGCCACAAGATCAGCTTCACCGCCGAGCCGGCAACCGTCAAGCTGGGCGAGCCGGCGATACCCCGCGGCGAGGAAAAGGACGACGAATTCTTCGGCCGCATCGAGGCTCTGCGCGGCGCGGTGGTCGTGCGCATACCCGTCACTGCCGGCGCTGGCAGCTTCGTGCTCAAGGCCCACTCGCAGGGCTGCTGGGACGGCGGCGTCTGCTATCCGCCACTCACGCAGGAAGCGACCATCACGCTGGCGGCCAGCACCGACGCCGTCCCGCCAGCGCCGACTTCTACCCCGGCCACCGCGTCAGCCACCACCAGCGCCCCGGCCGGCGACGAGTCATCCCGGATCGCCAGCCTGCTGCAAGGCAGCGGCTTCTGGATCGCGGTGCTCAGCTTTTTCGGCTTCGGGCTGCTGCTTTCATTTACGCCCTGCGTGTTCCCGATGATCCCGATCCTCTCCGGCATCATCGTCAATCACGGCCATGCCGTCACCCACGCGCGCGCCTTCACGCTCTCGCTCGCCTATGTGCTGGGCATGGCCGCCACCTATGCCGCGGTGGGCGTCGCCGCGGGGTTTTCCGGCACGCTGCTGTCCGCCGCCTTGCAGAACGTCTGGGTGCTGGGCGCGTTTGCGCTGGTCTTCGTCGCCCTGGCTTTCTCGATGTTCGGCTTTTACGAGCTGCAACTGCCGGGCGCCCTGCAAAGCCGGCTGTCGGACACCGCCAACAAACAGGGCGGCTCGCTCCCAGCCATCGCGCTGATGGGCGCGCTCTCCGCCCTGATCGTCGGCCCCTGCGTGGCCGCGCCGCTGGCCGGCGCGCTGCTCTACATCGCCCAGACCAAGGACGCGATCCTCGGCGGCGCGGCGCTGTTTGCCCTGGGCCTCGGCATGGGCGCGCCGCTGTTGCTGATCGGCGTGTTCTCGCGTTCGCTGCTGCCCAAGGCCGGGCCGTGGATGCGGGCGGTGAACCAATTTTTCGGCGTGCTGCTGCTGGCCACCGCGCTGTGGCTGGTGTCGCCGGTGTTGCCGACCTGGTTGACGATGCTCGGCTGGGCGGCGCTGCTGATCGTGCCGGCCATCTATCTGCACGCGCTCGACCCGCTGCCGCCCCAGGCCGGCGGCTGGCAGCGCTTCTGGAAGGGCATCGGCGTCGCCCTGCTGCTGGCCGGCGCGGCACTGCTCGTCGGCCTGCTGGGCGGCAGCCGCGACCCCTTGCAACCCCTGACATTCCTGCGCGGCGGCAGCGCCGCCGTCTCGCCAGCGCCGACTTTTGAAAAGCTCAAATCGGTCACCGAACTTGATGCGCGTCTCGCCGCTGCGGCCAAGCCCGTCATGCTCGACTTCTATGCCGACTGGTGCGTGTCGTGCAAGGAGATGGAAAAGTTCACCTTTGCCGACCCCGTCGTCGCCGCGAAAATGCGCGAATTCACCCTGCTCAAGGCCGATGTCACCGCCAACAACGACGACGACAAGGCGCTGCTGAAACGCTTCGGCCTGTTCGGCCCGCCGGGCATCATCTTTTTCGACAAGACCGGCAAGGAAATTGCCGGCCTGCGCGTGGTGGGCTACATGCCTGCCGACACTTTTCTGGCAACACTCGACAAAGCCTTGCAATAAACCAAAGGGAGCCTTCATGTTTACCGGCATCGTCGCCACCACCGGCAGGATCACCGACCTGCAACCCCTGGAGCAGGGCCTGCGCCTCACCGTCGCGGCGCCCGGCCTCAAGCTGAGCGATGTGGCGCCGGGCGATTCCATCGCCCACAACGGCGTCTGCCTGACCGTGATCGCCAAGAAAAAAGATAGCTACCAGGTCGATGTGTCGAAGGAGACGCTCGACTGCACCGTCGGCCTCGACATCCTGCATGGTGAGGTCAATCTCGAAAAGGCCATGCGCCTGTCGGATTTCATCGGTGGCCACCTGGTATCAGGCCACGTCGATGGCGTCGGCAAGGTGGTGAAATTCGCCCCGGTCGGCGAATCGCACGAACTCGTCGTCAAGGCGCCGAAAAATCTGGCGAAATACATCGCGCGCAAGGGCTCGATCACCGTCGATGGCGTCTCGCTGACGACCAACTGGGTGAAGGGCCGCAAGTTCTCGATCAACCTGATCCCCCACACCGTCGCGGTGACGACCCTGAAACGGCTGACTGCCGGCACAAGGGTCAATCTGGAGGTCGACCTGATCGCCCGCTATGTGGAGCGCATGATGACGCCATCCGCTGCTGCCTGATGACTAAAACCCCCGGTTCGCACCACGGAGAGCACAGCGGACACGGAGCAACGGCGCAAGCAGACAAAATCCAGGCGCACCCCACGGGCGACCGGCCCTTATTGCGTAACGCCTGGTTTTTTCTCCGTGACCTCCGTGACCTCCGTGGTGAACTGCTTTTCCAGCATCAAGCGTGGTGCAGAAAATCCCCCACTTCCTTGGTTAGCGGCTAAGCTGAACGAATGTGCCTGGGCGCAAAGGGGAAGTTGTGACAAAAAAAAGACCAGTTAAAAATTCCGAACCGCAAACCATAGAGATTGCGCCCAATTCAACCGACCTGCCTCAAAACATTCCAGCCCCGGTGTTCCCGATCGTCGGCATTGGCGCTTCAGCCGGCGGCCTGGCAGCGTTTGAAGCCTTCTTCTCCGGCATGCCGGCCGACGCCGATCCCGGCATGGCCTTTGTCCTGGTGCAACACCTGGCCCCGGATCACAAAAGCCTCCTCACCGAACTAATCCGCCGCTACACCCGCATGCAGGTGTTCGAGGTCGAGGACGGCATGGTCGTGCAAGCCAACTGTGCCTACATCATCCCGCCGAACACCGACATGGCATTTCTCAACGGTACGCTGCAATTGCTTGAGCCTACCGCGCCTCGCGGCCAGCGCCTGCCGATTGATTTCTTTTTTCGCTCGCTGGCGCAAGATCAGCATGAAAGCGCCATCGGCATCGTGCTTTCCGGCACCGGCAGCGACGGCACCCTGGGCGTACGCGCGATCAAGGGCGCGGGCGGCATGGTCATGGCGCAGAACCCCGAATCGACCGAGTTTGACGGCATGCCGCGCAGCGCAATCGGCACTGGCCTGGTGGACTACGAACTGCCGCCGGCCGAAATGGCCGCGCAGTTGATTGCTTATGCCGCTCACGCCTTCGGGAAGTTGCCCCGTTCCGCGACGCCGCATTCACCCAAGGACGAGAGCGCACTGAAAAAGATCTTCATCCTGCTGCGCGCCCAGATCGGCCACGACTTCTCGCAGTACAAGCCGAGTACCATCAACCGGCGGATTGAGCGCCGCATGGCGGTGCACCAGATCGAAATGATCGACGGCTACGTCAAGTATCTGCAGCAGACGCCGGCCGAGGTCGAAGCCCTCTTCCGCGACCTGCTCATCGGCGTGACCAATTTCTTCCGCGACCCCGAGGCGTTCAAGGTGCTGGAGGAGCAGATCATTCCCCGGCTCTTTGAAGGCAAACCCAGCGGTGCCGTGCTGCGTATCTGGTCGACGGGATGTTCCACGGGCGAGGAGGCTTATTCAATCGCCATCCTGCTGCAAGAGCGCATGGAGGCACTCAAGCAAAGCTATGCCCTGCAGGTTTTTGCCACCGACATCGACAGTCGGGCAATTGCCGCGGCACGCGCCGGGATTTACCCGGCCAGCATCGCGACCGACATTACGCCGGAACGTCTGGCACGCTTTTTTAGTGCCGAGCCGGATGGCAGCTCCTACCGTATTCACAAGAGCATCCGCGACATGCTGGTGTTCTCCGAGCAGGATGTCATCAAGGACCCGCCGTTCTCCAGGCTCGACCTGATCAGTTGCCGCAACCTGATGATCTATCTCAGTGCGGCGCTACAGAAGAAACTCATCCCCCTGTTCCATTACGCACTGAAACCGGGAGGCATCCTGTTTCTCGGCACCTCCGAAGGCATCGGCGAGTTTTCCGAGCTGTTTTCAGTGATTGACCGTAAATCCAAGGTCTATCAGCGTACAGAAAACTTTCACGACACGCAGCGTGCTGCCTTGGGCCGTTTTTTACCACCGCTGACTGCATCAGGGGGTGTGGAGGCGAGTGGCAAGACAAGCCCGCGGGATGACGTAAAACATGCCATCCCCAAGCGCTCCCTGCGGGAGCTTACCGAGCAGGCGTTGTTGCAGCAGCTCGCGCCGACCAGCGCGTTGGTTAACGCCAAGGGTGACATTCTTTACATGCACGGCCGTTCGGGCATGTATCTGGAGCTGATGCCCGGTGAAATGGGCGTCAGCAACATTCTCAAAATGGCGCGAGAAGGATTGCGCCGCGATCTGACCCTGGCCCTTCACCGGGTCGCCGGCAACAAGGCGGTCGTCCGTTGCCCCGGCCTGAACGTCAAAACCAACGGACACTTCACCCGGGTCAACCTGACGGTCTGCCCGCTGGCAGCTGATGCGGCTGAATCGCCGGAGACGGATTTGTACCTGGTTGTCCTGGAAGATGCACCGCCAGAACAGGTGTCGCCGACACCTCTTGCCGCGGCACCCGACGGCGCGTCGAACGCCCCCGAGACCGATGCCGAGGCACGCATCGCAGCACTCAAACAGGAACTGCGGGCCAAGGACGAATACCTGCAAACCACCCATGAGGAACTGGAAAGCTCCAACGAAGAGCTCAAATCCTCGAATGAAGAAATGCAGTCGGTCAATGAAGAATTGCAATCGACCAACGAAGAACTGGAAACGTCCAAGGAAGAGTTGCAGTCAGTCAATGAGGAGCTGGCCACCGTCAATACCGAGTTGCAAACCAAGGTCACTGATCTGTCGCGGGCCAATAACGACATGAACAACCTGCTGGCCGGCACCGGCGTCGGTACCGTGTTTGTGGACCATCAACTGCGCATCCTGCGCTTTACCCCGGCCACCACCACGATCATCAACCTGATCACCAGCGACCTGGGGCGACCGGTGGCACACATCGTTTCCAACCTGGTCGGCTATGCCAGCCTGGTGGCCGACATTCAGGGGGTATTGAACACGCTGATCCCGAAAGAGGTGGAGCTGCAGACCACGGATGGAAAACGCTACTCGATGCGCATCCAGCCCTATCGCACACTGGACAATGTCATCGAGGGCGCGGTGATTTCTTTTGTGGATATTACGGAGATGTTTCACATCCGGGACGCGCTGCATAAGGCCAATGATTTACTGCGGCTGGCCGTGGTCGTGCGCGATGCGCACGATGCCGTCACGGTGCAGGATCTGGAAGGACGCATGCTGGCCTGGAACCCCGGCGCCGAGCGCATGTATGGCTGGAGTGAGGCGGAAGCCCTGCTGATGAATGTGCATGAGCGGATTCCGGAAAACTTGCGCGCGGGAGCCCTGGCGACGCTGGTTCAACTGGGTCAGGCGGAAGTTCTGGAGCCATATCGGTCGCAACGGCTGACCAAAGATGGCAAGATTGTCGAGGTCTCGATCGTCTCCACCGCGCTGCTCAATGAAGCCGGGCAGTTGTATGCGATTGCCACCACGGAGCGGGCCATCGTTGGCGGTGTGCGATGACCAAAGATAATCCACTCGAAAACAGTGCTCCTGCGGCCAGCGCGGCGCAGTTGCTGCGTCAGCAGGCCGAAGCAGTCGCCCGCGCCAATGCGGCGGAGTCAGCGGAGAGCCTTGCGGCGGTTTCCCCTGAAGCCACGCGGCAGATGCTCCACGAGTTGCGTGTGCATCAGATCGAGCTGGAGATGCAAAACGAGGAATTGCGTCGGGCGCAGGTTGAACTGGAAGCTTCGCGGGCCCGCTATTTCGACCTCTATGATTTGGCGCCGGTGGGTTACTGCACGCTCGGCGAACGCGGGTTGATCCTGCAAGCCAATCTCAACGCCGCCGTTTTACTGGGCGTCGCCCGGAGCGCGCTGGTCAGGCAGCCCTTCTCCCGCTTCATCTTCAGAGAAGATCAGGACATCTACTACCGGTTCCGCAAACAGCTGATTGAGACCGGGCAACCGCAATGCTGCGATTTGCAGATGATCAAACCCGACGCCACAGCTTTCTGGACGCAACTGGCCGCCACGGCGGTACAAGACGAAGACGGCATGCGGGTGATGCGCCTGGTGATCAACGACATTTCCGAGCGCAAGCGGGTTGAAGCCGAGCGCGAAGCGCTTGATCGGGCGTTGCTCGAAAAGAACCTTGAACTTGGACGTGCCATGTGCGTGGCTGAAAAGGCCAATCTTGCAAAATCGGTTTTCCTGTCCAGCATGAGTCATGAACTTCGCACACCGCTGAGTGCAATCCTCGGTTTTGGCCAACTCCTGGCCTCCGGCACGCCTCAGCCGACACCGTCTCAGCAACGTAGCATCGATCAGGTGCTCAAAGCCGGGTGGTACCTGTTGGAGTTGATCAACGAAATTCTCGATCTTGCCGTGATCGAGTCCGGAAAAGTTGTGTTGTCGATGGAGCCGGTATCACTGGCCGAAGTCCTGGGCGAATGCGCGAGCATGATCGCTCCGCAGGCACAAAAGCTTGGCATCGAAGTGATTTTTCCCTGCTTTGAAACCCCGCCTTTTGTCCACGCCGACCGGCTACGCGTAAAGCAGGTGCTCATCAACCTGCTTTCCAATGCGATCAAATACAACGCGGCGGGCAAAACGGTCGTTGTGGAGTGTGCGCCGAGCCTTGCGGATTCGATTCGTATCGGCATCCGCGATAGCGGCCATGGATTGGCTCCGGAACAGCTGGCGCAGCTTTTCCAGCCGTTCAATCGCCTTGGACAACAGGCCGGCGTCATCGAAGGTACCGGCATCGGCCTGACGGTAAGCAAGCGGCTGATCGAAGCCATGGGGGGAAGCATTGGCGCTGAAAGCACGGTCGGGGAAGGCAGTGTGTTCTGGATTGAACTGAAGCTGACGGCCGCTGCTCAGTCCGTTACGGTTTTATCGGAGGAAGTGACTCGCGCGCAGAGTCAAATCGCTGCGCCGCTGCGTACCTTGCTCTATGTCGAGGACAACCCGGCCAACCTGATGCTGGTCGAGGAGATCGTTGCGCGCCAGCCCAATATCCGCTTTTTGAGTGCCACGGACGGTATTAGCGGCATCGAGATTGCCCATAGCGCCAAGCCGGATGTGATCCTGATGGACATCAATCTGCCGGGCATCAGCGGTCTCGACGCTTTGAAAATCCTCGCCGACGACCCGGAAACCGCACACATCCCGGTGATTGCACTGAGTGCCAATGCCATGCCGCACGATGTCGAGAAGGGTTTGGGGGCGGGATTCTTGCGCTATCTCACCAAGCCGATCAAGATGAATGAGCTCTTGGCGGCGCTCGACGTGGCGCAAAATTTCAATGAGATCAGCCGCGCCTCTAAAGATGCGCCGTGAACAGCAAGGAGCGGCGCCCGGAAGTGCAGCGAGCGCATTACGTTATGACAAATTGCACGCTACGTGGCCCGCATGCTCAAACCCTGGGGCGTAGCCATGGCGCCTATTGGGCCTGGCCGGTGCTGTCGCTCTGATGCCGATGGAAGTATTGTTTGGCCACGGCGCCATGAATGGCGGCCAGGTCGCTTTGTACCTGATCCAGGTATTCGTGCAGAACGGCTGGCTTGAGGCCGTCAAGCTGCATGCCGGCGAGGCGTCGCCAGGCATGGCGCACCCGCCGCATGGCCGGCGCATGGTCGGGCAGCACTGACAGGCTGCCTTCGATCTGCTCCAGGCAGAACAGCACCGTGCGCGGAAAGTGCGGATCTCTCAGCAGGTAGTTCACCACGGCGTCACCCCGCACATGCACGCCGACATGGGTGCGAAACATCTGATAGGCCGACAGGGCATTCAAGGTGCTCATCCACATGCCCAGCGTGGTCAGTGAAGCCTGGGCGGGATCGGCGGGCAATTGCACGGCGGCATTGACATCGATGATGCGCGTGGTCATGTCGGCGCGTTCGAGATTGCGGCCCATCTTGATCAGCTGGTAGGCCACATCGCGACTCATCGATCCCGTCAGCAGCCCGATGATCGACTCGCGCCGGCCGATGACGCCGAGCAGCACATCGTTGCGCGGGCCGCGCCCCTGCTTGACGCGCGGCGCGTTGTCGCGGATGTACAGGTAGAGGCTGTTGATGCGCTCCCAGATTTCCATCGGCAGCACTTCGCGCACGGTCCGCGCATTCTCGCGGGCATTCTGGATGCTCGACAGGATCGAGCTGGGATTCGCTTCGTCCTCGACCAGGAAGGACATCAGGCTGTCCTCGTCGGCGTGCTCGTGGCGACTGGCGAATTCGTGATCGAGACCGGCCACCTTGAGCAGCACGTTCCAGCCGAATGAGGCATCCCGTGGCAGGTCGAGCAGCACCTGGGTCGTGCTGTTGATGAAGCGCGCGGTGTTTTCCGCACGCTCGAGATAGCGGCCCATCCAGTAGAGGTTTTCGGCGACGCGCGACAGCATCATGCCTCCCGGGTATTGACGATCCAGGTGTCCTTGCTGCCGCCACCCTGGGATGAGTTGACCACCAGCGAACCCGCGCGCAGCGCCACGCGCGTGAGTCCGCCGGCGGTGACATGGAGATCTTTCGATTGCAGCACGAAAGGCCGCAGGTCGATATGGCGCGGCTCGAACCGGTCGCCGAACAGCGTCGGCGCGGTCGAAATCGACAGGGTCGGCTGCGCCATGTAGTTGCGCGGATTGGCGCGGATCAGGTCGGCGAATTGCCGGCGCTCTTCGACGCTGGCGCGCGGTCCGATCAACATCCCATAGCCGCCGGACTCGTTGGCCGGTTTGACCACCAGCTTGTCCAGATTGGCCAGCACATGGTCGCGCTGATCATCGTACATGCACATCCAGCTCGGGACATTGGGCAGGAGCGGGTCCTGGTCGAGGTAATACTTGATGATTTGCGGCACAAAGGTATAGACCACCTTGTCATCGGCCACGCCGGCGCCCGGTGCGTTCGCGATGCCGACCTTGCCGGCGCGCCAGGCGCGCATCAGGCCGGGAACGCCGAGCGAAGAGTCGGGGCGGAAGGCTTCGGGATCAAGGAAATCGTCATCGACGCGCCGGTAGATCACATCGACGCGACTGACCCCCGCGATCGTCTTCATGTAGACGCAGTCGTCGCTCTGCACGACGAGGTCGGAGCCCTCGACCAGGACCGCGCCCATCTTCTGCGCCAGATAGCTGTGCTCGAAATAGGCCGAGTTGTAGATGCCGGGCGTCAACACGACAATGACCGGGCGCTCGCCCGGGCGCGGCGAGAGCGCCGCCAGCGTGTCGTAAAGCCGGGTCGGATAGTCATCCACCGGCAGGATGTCGCTCGACTTGAACAGCTCGGGGAACAAGCGCTTCATGAGCTGGCGGTTTTCCAGCATGTAGGAGACGCCGGAGGGAACGCGCAGATTGTCTTCGAGAACGTATACCGTGCCATCCTTGTCGCGCACCAGATCGGTGCCGCAGACATGCGCCCAGACCCCAAAGTGGGGCGTCAAGCCGCGACACTGGGCGCGAAAATTCTGCGAACCCGCCAGCACCTCAAGCGGGAACACGCCATCCTTGACGATGCGCTGGGCGTTGTAAAGGTCGTCGATGAACAGGTTGAGCGCGGTCAGGCGCTGCTTGAGGCCGGCATCGATATGCGCCCATTCCTTCAAGGACATGGTGCGCGGAATGATGTCGAAAGGCCACACGCGGTCGATGTTGCCCGCATCGCTATAGACCGTAAAGGTAATGCCCATCGCCATGATGGCGGCGTCCACGCTTGCGCGGCGGGCCATGAGTTCGGCGGTGCCCAGGCGGTTGACGTAGTCGAAGAGCACGCGCGCGGCCGGACGCGGCTGCAGTGCCGCGTCGAGCAGTTCGTCGCAGATATCAGGCTGTGGATAACCGTGCAGCTTGATGGGCATATTGTTTCCTGTGTCGTTGGCGGTGCGGGGACGTTGCATACACTTACCCCTACCGGCAATGCAACAAACGCACCAGCCCCGCCATTCCGGGCAATTTACGGCCTTGCGGCATTTCTCGCGGCATCCCGGCTGCGAGCGTTTACAATGGGGCACGACATATTCATGATTTGCGCCAATGACCTACTGCCTTGCCATCAATATCAATGAGGGCCTTGTCCTCTGCTCCGATTCGCGCACCAACGCGGGCACCGACAACGTCAGCGTCTATTCGAAGATGCACAGCTTCGTCTGGCCGGGTGAGCGATTCTTCGTGCTGCTTTCCGCCGGCAACCTGGCCACGACCCAGGCCGTCATCAAGAAACTCAACGGCGATGTGGCCGCCGCGCTGCTGCCCAACCTGCTATCGGTCAACTCCATGCAGGAGGCGGCCGACTATCTCGGCATGATCAGCACGCAGGTGCAGAAACTGCACTCCACGCGCGACACCGGCACCACCAATTTCGAGGCCACCTTCGTCTTCGCCGGGCAGATTGCCGGCCAGGCGCCTGAAATGTTCATGGTCTACCCGCAGGGCAACTACATCCACGAGTCGGCCGAGCACCCCTTTCTGCAGATCGGCGAGATCAAGTACGGCAAGCCCATCCTCGACCGCGTCATCAAGCGCGAAGTCTCTCTCGAGCGGGCGGCGCGTTGCGCGCTGGTGTCGATGAACTCGACCATCCGCAGCAACGTCACCGTCGGCCCTCCGGTCGAATTGCTGCTCTATCAGCGCGACAGCCTCAATGCCGGCCGGCGCATTTATTTCAGCGAAGACGATCCCTTCGCCCGCCAATTGTCGGAGCGCTGGAACGAAGGCCTGATGCAGGCCTTGCAGGGCCTGCCGCGCTTCGAATGGGAAGTCGACAATTTTGATGCTGGCGAGGAGAAGCGCGTCATCAGCTTCCCTTCGGGTTCCTGAACGCCACGACATTTCCCTGACTGACGGCCTTGCGGCACGTTCATTGCATGGGGTTGCCGTTACTTTCTTTTTCGGTTACCGCCCATGTCCATCCGCGTCGCCCTTCGGCATATCACCCGTTACGCCTTTGACCGGTCTGTCTCGCTCTTTCCGCACGAGGTAAGACTGCGGCCGGCGGCCCACAGCCGCACGCCCATACACGGCTATTCGCTGCACGTCGCACCGGCCGGACATTTTCTCAATTGGCAACAGGATCCCTTCGGCAACTGGGTTGCGCGCCTGGTCTTTCCGGAAAAGGCCGCAGCGCTGGAAATCACGGTCGATCTGGTCGCCGACATGACGGTGATCAACCCCTTCGACTTTTTCATCGATGCAACTGCCGAAAATTTCCCATTCACCTACCCGGACGGCCTGAAGCGCGAGCTGGGCCCCTATCTTGAAGTCGACGCCGCCACCCCCCTGCTGGCCGACTGGATTTCCCGCACCCGCCAGGAACTGCTCGGCCAGGAGATGCGCACCATCGACATGCTGGTCGGCATCAACCAGCGCGTGCTGCAGGATGTCGGTTACATCGTGCGTCTCGAAGCGGGGGTGCAAACGCCGGAAGAAACCCTGGAACTGAAGCGCGGCTCCTGTCGCGATTCGGCCTGGCTGCTGGTGCAGGTTTTGCGCCACCTCGGCCTCGCGGCACGCTTCGCCTCGGGCTACCTGATCCAGTTGAAAGCCGACGTCAAGGCACTCGACGGCCCCTCCGGCACCGATCACGATTTCACCGACCTGCATGCCTGGACGGAAGTGTTCATCCCCGGCGCCGGCTGGATCGGCCTCGATCCGACCTCGGGCCTGCTGGCCGGCGAAGGCCACATTCCGCTGGCCTGCACGGCACAGCCCGCCTCGGCGGCACCGGTGATCGGCGGCACGGAGGTATGCACGACCCATTTCGATTTTTCCATGCAGGTCACGCGCATTCACGAAGACCCGCGCGTCACCCAACCCTACACCGAAGCGCAATGGCAGGCGGTGCTCGATCTCGGCCATCAGGTGGATGCCGAACTGGCCAGGCATGACGTGCGCCTGACGATGGGCGGCGAACCGACCTTTGTCTCGATCGACGACATGGAGGGGGCCGAGTGGAATTTCACCGCGCTTTCGGAGAAAAAGCTCGAGCTCGCCGACGCCTTGCTCAACCGCTTGCAGGGCCACTTCGCGCCCGGCGCCATGCTGCATTATGGCCAGGGCAAGTGGTATCCCGGCGAGCCCCTGCCGCGCTGGGCGCTGGGCTGTTACTGGCGCACCGACGGCAAGCCCTTGTGGCAAAACCGCCGGCTCCTCGTCACCACCGATGCCGGCGGCGCGCAGACCAGCGCGGATGGCTTGCGCTTCATGCAGCGGCTCGCGCAGGAAATCGCGCTGGATGACAGCTTCATCATCCTCGCCTACGAGGACGTCACCCGCATCATCGACGCGGAACAGCGCTGGCCGGAAAATTTCGACCCGCTCAAGTTCGACCTGAAGCAGGCCGACGAACGCCGTCGCGTGGCGAAACTGATCGAGCGCGACCTCGGCGCGCCAGCGGGTTACGTGCTGCCGCTAAAAGCCCTGCCAGCGGCGAAAAAACGCCGTCCGGCCAGCCCCACGGGGATTCCCTCCGGTCACGCCGACTTTTCGGCCCGCTTCCGCTCCAGCCCCTGGCCGCTGCGGCGCGAACATCTGTATCTGATTCCCGGCGATTCGCCGCTCGGCCTGCGGCTGCCCTTGGCCTCACTGCCCTGGGTGGCGCCCGCGGACCAGGAAGAAGACCTCGGCCGCGATCCCTTCGATACGCCCGGGCCCCTGCCTGATGTCGCGGCGGAGAAGCCGCCCAAAGCGAAACCCCGGGCCGCCTACGATCCCAGGGAAATCATCCACACCGCCCTGTGCGCGGAAGTGCGCGACGGCGTGCTGTGCGTCTTTCTGCCGCCCGTGCCCCTGCTGGAAGATTTCGTCACCCTGCTGACGGCGATCGAAACCACCGCCGCCGCGCTCAAGCTGCCCCTGCGGCTGGAGGGCTACACGCCGCCCAGCGACCCGCGCCTCAAGGAATTCCGCATCACGCCCGACCCCGGCGTGATCGAGGTCAACATCCATCCCGCCAGCAGCTGGCCGCAGCTGGTGGAGAACACCTTCACGCTCTATGAAGAAGCGCGCCTGACCCGCCTCGGCGCCGAAAAGTTCATGCTCGACGGTCGCCACACCGGCACCGGCGGCGGCAATCATGTCACGCTCGGCGCGGCCTCTCCCGCCGATTCACCCTGCCTGCGGCGGCCCGATTTGCTGATGAGCCTGATCGGCTACTGGCAGAACCATCCGGCGCTTTCCTACCTGTTCTCCGGCCTGTTCATCGGCCCGACCAGCCAGGCGCCACGGGTTGACGAGGCACGCCACGAAAGCCTTTACGAGCTGGAGATCGCCTTCCAGCAGATGGCGGAAAAGCTCAAGGCGGGTGAGGAGTCGCTGCAGCCCTGGCTGGTCGATCGACTGTTGCGCAACCTGCTGGTCGATCTTTCCGGCAACACGCATCGCGCCGAGTTCTGCATCGACAAGCTGTATTCGCCCGACAGCGCCACCGGGCGGCTCGGGCTCGTCGAGTTCCGCGGCTTCGAGATGCCGCCCCATGCACAGATGTCCCTGCTGCAGATGCTGCTGCTGCGGGCGCTGGTGGCGCGTTTCTGGCAAAAGCCCCATCAGGGCAGCCTGATGCGCTGGGGCACCGAACTGCATGATCGTTTCATGTTGCCGCATTACGTGGCACAGGACCTGCACGACGTGGTGCTCGATTTGCAGCGCGCCGGTTACGCTTTTGCCTTCGACTGGTTTGCACCCTTCCTCGAATTCCGTTTTCCGCGTTACGGCACCGTCGTCTATCACGGCATCGAAATCGAGTTGCGCCAGGCCATCGAACCCTGGCATGTGCTCGGCGAAGAAGTCGGCGCTGGCGGGACGGCGCGCTATGTCGATTCCTCGGTCGAGCGCCTGCAGGTCAAGGTGCGCAACATGAACGACACCCGCCACAGCGTTACCTGCAATGGCCGCCCGCTGCCGCTGACCGCCACCGGCATCCGCGGCGAGTATGTCGCCGGCTTGCGCTATCGCGCCTGGTGCCCGCCCTCCGGCCTGCATCCGACCATCGGCGTGCAGGCACCGCTGGTGTTCGATCTGGTGGACAGCTGGAGCGGCCGCTCGATCGGCGGCTGCACTTATCACGTCGCCCATCCCGGCGGCCGCAACTACGACAGCTTCCCGGTCAACGCCAACGAGGCCGAGGCGCGCCGCGTGGCACGCTTCTGGAATCACGGTCACACACCCGGCCCCATGCACGTGCGCCACGAGGGCCGCAATCCGGATTACCCGCAGACGCTGGACCTGCGGCGCGCGCCGGAAGCCTGGCTGGAAGGGCCGCCCGGCGTGGCCAGCGAAAACTCGGGCGACCCGGCGTAAAATGCGCGGCCCCGCGGAATAGAACCGTTAAAGAGACCTGCCTTCATGACCATCAGCCCCGTCCTAGAAATCGTTGCCGACATGCGCGCCGGCCGCATGGTGATCCTCGTCGATGAGGAGGATCGCGAAAACGAGGGCGACCTCGTCCTGGCGGCCGAACATGTGACCCCCGAGGCAATCAACTTCATGGCCAAATTTGGCCGTGGCCTGATCTGCCTGACGCTCACCGAGAGTCGCTGCCTGCAACTCGACCTGCCATTGATGGTGAAGGACAACAAGGCGCAGCACGGCACCGCCTTCACGATGTCGATCGAGGCGACCGAGGGTGTCACCACCGGCATTTCGGCGCAAGACCGCTCGCGCACCGTGCAGGCCGCCGTGGCGAAGAATGCAACGCCCGCGGACATCGTCCAGCCCGGCCACATTTTCCCGCTGATGGCGCAAAAGGGCGGCGTGCTGGTGCGCGCCGGCCACACCGAGGCCGGCTGCGACCTCGCGCAAATGGCGGGCTGCGAGCCGGCCGCCGTGATCTGCGAAATCCTCAAGGACGACGGCACGATGGCGCGCCTGCCCGACCTGCTGGAGTTCGCGAAAGAACATGGACTGAAGATCGGCACCATCCTCGACCTGATCCACTACCGTTCGGAAAACGAGAAGCTCGTCGAATGCGTGGCCGACAAGGAAGTCGTCTGTACGCACGGCAGTTTCCGGCTGCGCGCCTTCCGCGACCAGACCAGCGGCGACGTGCATCTGACCCTGACGCGCGGCGCGATTCGTCCAGAGCTTGAAACCTTAGTTCGCGTGCATGAACCGGTGTCGGTGCTCGACTTCCTCGACTGCAAGAGCCGCCGCCATACCTTCACCGTCGATCAGGCCATGCAGGCCATCGCCCGTGCCGACTGCGGCGTGGTCGTGCTGCTGCATCGCAACGAGACCGGCGCCGGCCTGCTCGATGCCCTGCATACCGACGAAGCCCATCCGGCACAGAAATGGGACCCGCGTCTGTATGGCATCGGCGCGCAGATTCTGCGCGAACTCGGCGTCGGCAAGATGAAGCTGCTGGCCAGCCCGCGCAAGATGCCGAGCATGGCCGGCTTCGGCCTCGAAGTGTGCGGCTATCTTTCTCCCGAGGAAGCCTGAATGGCCTCCACGCTCACTACATTCACCGCCCCCACGGGGGAGCTCATTTGGCAAATGAGCTCCTGCGGGACGGCACTTCAGGAGGCAGAATCATGACCTATATCCCGAATACCAGCGCCCCCGCGCCCAGCGAACGCTGTGCCGACCTGCGCGAGATCGAGTCCGACCTGAGCGGTGCCGGGCTGACGATCGGCGTCGTCATGGCGCGCTTCAACCGCGAAGTTGGCGAGGGACTGCTGGCGGGTTGTTGCCAGGAATTGCGCCGCCTCGGCGTGGCCTCGTCCGCCATCACGCTGGTCAATGTGCCGGGTGCGCTGGAAATTCCGCTGACGCTGCAGACGATGGCGCAAAGCGGCAAGTTCAATGCGCTGGTGGCGCTGGGCTGCGTGATCCGCGGCGAGACCTACCATTTTGAAATCGTCTCGAACGAGTCGGCGCGCGGCGTCACCGATGTGCAGCTGACCACCGGCGTTCCGATTGCCAACGCCGTGCTGACCGTCGAGAACGACGACCAGGCGCTGGTGCGCATGCACCAGAAGGGCATGGAAGCCGCCCAGTGCGCGGTCGAAATGGCGAATCTGCTGAAAGCGGTCAAGTGAGCGCGGACGTCACGACCGGAGCAAATCGCGGCAGGGGTGGCAGCGGCAAGCCGCCCACTTCGCCGCGTCATCGCGCGCGCGAATTCGTCGTCCAGGGGCTCTATCAGCATCTCGTCGGCGGCCAGGATGCGGCGGCCATCATTGCCCAGTCCGAATCCGTCGCCGGTTTCGACCGGGTCAATCGCGAGCTGTACGACAGCCTGCTCGATGGCGTGCTGAGCGACGCCGCCGCCTTGCAGGCACTGCTTGAACCGCATATCGAGCGGCCCTGGGCGGAGGTATCGCCGGTCGAGCGCAGCATCCTGCTGATCGCCGCCTGCGAACTGAAGCATCATCCCGAAACGCCCTACCGGGTCGTCATCAACGAAGCCATCGAACTGACGAAATCCTACGGCGGCACCGATGGCCACAAGTTCGTCAATGGCGTCATCGACAAGCTGGTGCCGGAATTGCGGCCGCACGAAATCACCGCAAAGTAACGGCAGGCGCGGCATGCCCTCCGAGTTTGCCCTGATCGACCGCTATTTCCGGCGCGCTCCGCGTGACCCGGCGCACACCGTGCTCGGCGTCGGCGATGACGGCGCCATCGTGCGTCCTTCGCCTGGCTGCGAACTGGTGATCTCCACCGATATGCTGATGGCCGGCACGCACTTTTTGCCCGATACCGATCCGGCAGACCTCGGCTGGAAGACATTGGCCGTCAATGTCTCCGACCTGGCCGCAATGGGTGCGCTACCGCGCTGGGCGTTGCTGGCGGCCGCGCTGCCCGAAGCCAATGAGGCGTGGATCGAGAAGTTCGCGCAGGGCTTCTTCGCCTGCGCGGACTCTTTCGGCATCGACGTCATCGGCGGCGATACCACCAAGTCCCCCCCCGTAGACGCTGCTCTGCAGCGTCCTCCCCCCAGGGGGCAGGGAAACACTTGGGGCGGCCCGGCGTGTTTCCCGGGCCCACGGGTTTTCTGCGTAACAATCTTCGGCGAGGTGCCGACGGGCACCGCGTTGCTGCGCTCCGGGGCAGCGGTCGGCGACGAAATCTGGGTTTCCGGCCACCCTGGCCGCGCCGCGCTGGGCCTGGCCCATCTGCAAGGTCGCACGGTGCTGAGTGAGCCAGCGCTCACCGACTGCCTGGCCGCCCTGCACCGCCCGCAGCCGCGCGTGGCGCTGGGGCTGGCCTTGCGGGGGCTGGCAACGGCGGCCATCGATGTGTCCGACGGCCTGCTGGCCGACCTCGGTCATATTCTGAAAGCCTCGAACGTTGCTGCGCGCCTGCAACCCGCCGTCCTGCCAGCGCCGACTATTGAAAGAGATTCTTATCTCGCCGGTGGCGATGACTACGAACTGGTGTTTACGGTGCCGGCGGCACGCCATGCCGAAGTCGCGGCACTGAGCACAAGCCTGGCGCTGCCGCTGGCCCGCATCGGCACGATAGAAAGCGGCTCCGGACTCAGCGTTTTTGACCCGGCCGGCCAAGCGCTTGACATCGCACGACGCGGCTACGACCATTTCTCATGATCAAAGCAAAATCCCCCGCTCCGCCGCTTTCATTCCTGCTGCGCCACCCGGCCCATCTCGTGGCCTGCGGTTTCGGCAGCGGCCTGTCGCCGTGGGCCTCCGGCACCGCGGGAACCCTGTTTGCCTGGCTCACCTATCCATTTTTGCGCGGCTTGCTGCCGGATGATTTTGCCTTTGCCGTCTTCTTGCTGCTGGCCTTCGTGCTCGGCGTCACCGCCTGCCAGATCACCGGCCGCGCGCTCGGCGTGGTCGACCACGGCAGCATCGTCTGGGACGAGATCGTGCCGTTCTGGGCGGTGCTGATGCTGACGCCGACCGAGTGGTACTGGCAACTGACGGCATTTCTGTGGTTCCGCTTCTACGACATCATCAAGCCGGCGCCGGCGGATTATTTCGACAACAAGGTCAAGAACGGTCTCGGCGTGATGATGGATGACGCCATCGCCGCCGCCTACACGGTGCTGACGCTGGCGGTGTTCAAGCTCATCGTCGATCGCCTGATTTGATGGAAGCAGAACTCGTCGCCCTGTCGGAAGCCATCGGCTCAGCCTGCCGCGCCCGCGGCCTGGTAGTGGCGACCGCCGAATCCTGCACCGGCGGCTGGGCGGCGCAGGTGATCACGCACACGGCGGGCAGTTCGGCCTGGTTCGAGCGCGGCTTTATTACTTACACAAACGATTCAAAAACGGATATGCTTGGTGTCCGTATGAACACCATAATCCAATTCGGTGCGGTAAGCCCGGAAACCGCCGGCGCAATGGCGCAAGGCGCGCTGGAACACTCGCGCGCGTCGATTGCCCTGGCGATTACCGGCATTGCCGGCCCCACGGGCGGATCACCCGAGAAGCCGGTGGGCACCGTCTGTTTTGGCTGGTGCATCAAAGGTCAGGCGCCGTCCAGCCAGCGCCGACTTTTAGCTCCGGCCGCACGCGATGCGTGCTTAACCGGCTCACGCCGGTTAGCCTGCACTGAAAGCCGTATCGGCCCGCCGAGCTACGAAGTAATTACCGAGCGCCGACTTTTCAGCGGCGACCGGGAATCGATCCGGCGTCAGGCAGTGATTCATGCACTGACCGGCCTGCAGGAACGGATCGGGGAATTACCATAATCGAACAGAACAACTGACAAGAGGAAACACCATGGACGACAACAAGACCAAGGCGCTGCAGGCCGCGCTGGCACAGATCGAAAAGCAGTTCGGCAAGGGCTCCATCATGAAGATGGGCGAAGGCCTCGCCAGCGACGACATCCAGACCGTATCGACCGGCTCGCTGGGGCTCGACATTGCGCTCGGCATCGGCGGCCTGCCGCGCGGGCGCGTGGTGGAAATCTACGGGCCGGAATCCTCGGGCAAGACCACCCTGTGCCTGCATATCGTCGCCGAAATCCAGAAGGCCGGCGGCGTGGCGGCCTATATCGACGCCGAAAACGCGCTCGACCCGGGCTATGCCGCCAAGCTCGGCGTGAACGTGCCCGATCTGCTGATTTCGCAGCCCGACAACGGCGAGCAGGGTCTCGAAATCACCGACATGCTGGTGCGGTCGGGCGGTGTCGACCTGATCGTCATCGACTCGGTGGCTGCACTGACGCCCCGGGCCGAAATCGAGGGTGAAATGGGCGACCAGTTACCCGGCCTGCAGGCGCGCCTGATGAGCCAGGCGCTGCGCAAGCTGACCAGCAACATCAAGCGCACCAACACCCTGGTGATTTTCATCAACCAGATCCGCATGAAGATCGGCGTGATGTTCTGCAACCCCGAAACCACCACCGGCGGCAACGCGCTCAAGTTCTACGCCTCGGTGCGCATGGACATCCGCCGCACCGGCGCCATCAAGAAGGGCGACGAGGTGATCGGCAACGAGACCAAGGTCAAGGTCGTCAAGAACAAGGTGGCCCCGCCCTTCCGCGAGGCGCGCTTCGACATCCTCTATGGCGAGGGCATCTCGCACGAGGGCGAGATCATCGAACTCGGCGTCGAGCACAAATTCATCGACAAATCCGGCGCCTGGTATGCCGTGAACGGCGAGAAAATCGGTCAGGGCAAGGATAATTCCCGCGAATACCTGCGCGAGCATCCGGAACTCGCCCGCGAGCTGGAAAACAAGATTCGCGCTGAAGTGGGTGTGGCAGCATTGCCGACCATCGAAAGCAAACCCGCGAAAGCCGAGAAGGCCGAGAAACCCGAAAAATCTGCCTGAAGCGTAACGTGAAAAACGCCACAGCGTTTGCGCCGGGCCGCCCCAAGCAAACGCGGCACGCGGCGCCAGCCGCAATCCGCACCCACATTTGACCAGGGCGCCCCGTGATATTCGAGCGAAAGCGATCTGTATCGAACCCCCCGCGAGGGGGGCAAGGGGGGCGGGTGTTTTCCCAGGTTCAATCGAGTTGCAAACCGTCGGCGAAGGCCAGCGCTTCCAGTTGGGCGCGATTCACCATTGTTGCCGACAGATCGAGCTGGCCAGCCAGCTCGATCAGCAAGGCGGGATTGTCGTTCTCGCAGGCCAGCGCCAAGGCCAGATAGGGCGCGAAATCCCCTGAGCGGCCACTCAGGGCTGCCGAGATGATGGCGGGCAGTTGCATTGCGGCGAGGATATCGTCCATGCGTGCCGCCAGCAGCATGTCGAGCAGCGAAAAGGCGCCGGTAATGAACAGGCTGTCGCGCTGGCCCGCATCGAAGCGATCTGCCCCGATCGTTTCCATGAAGCGGCCGCGGGCGATTGCGGTTTGCATCAGGGCCGGCGCGGTCGGGTTCTTGCTGGCGGTCACCAGCAGCAGGGACAGCCATTTGTTGAGCTTGTCGTAGCCCAGCAAGGCGACGGCGTGGCGGAATGACTGGATTTCCCTGCCGAAGCCGAACGCCGGCGAATTGATGTACTTGAGCAGCTTGAAGGACAAGGTGACATCCTGCTTCAGGGCGGCCTCGATCTCGCCGACCTCGGCATTGCGGCGCACCAGGTTGAGTACGCGCATCACCTGTGCGTGACTCGTCCTCAGCGGCCCCCATGCGGGTTGGCCGCGCAGGAAAAACCAGCCGGTGGCCCCGGCATAGCCGCCGGCAATGGCGCTGTCGAAGGCCGGCAGATCGACAAGATGCTGGGCCAGGGGCAAGGCCGGCGGATCGTCGCAGCGCGGATATTTGGCGAAGTCGGCCAGCAGGAAACGAAATGGTTCGTCCGGCAAAGTGGCGCGGCCGTCGTATCCCGACAAACTGAGCGCAACCCCGTCGGCATGGAGGCGCGCGGCCAGATCGCGGGTCGCCGGTTGTTCCAGCGCGGTGACCGGGATTTCGATCATCACATTGGCCGGCGGCGTCCAGGCCAGCAGTTCGGGGGTCGGCAAGCAACCGTCCAAGGCCACCATCACGCTGCGCACCGGTGGCCAGACCGCGCCGAGTTGATTGAGCGCAGCGGCGGCGCCGGCCGCATTGTCGGCATGGACGATCAGCCGGGTGGCGATGATCGCCCGGTGCCGGTTGATGACCGGCTCCCGGCTGATGAAGACTTCGCCTGCCATGAAAAAGCTGCCCAGGTGTTCAGCGCGGAGCGAAGGAGAATACGTCGGCGAAGAATTCGTCCGACGGCAGGCCGCGCGCGGTGAAATCGCGCTTGGCCGCTTCGCACATGGCCGGCGCGCCGCAGGCATACACCTGCCAGGCCGACAGTTCGGCATGATCGGCCAGCACCGCCTCATGCACCAGGCCGCTGCGGCCGGCCCAGGCGTCAGCGACAGCCGGTTCCGACAATACCGGAACGTAGGTGATGTGCGGGTGGGTAGCGGCCCACTGTTTTGCACGTTCGTTGAGATAGAGGCCGGCAAGGTCCTTCGCGCCATAGTAGAGCTGTATCGGGCGTTTGATGCCGATATGCAGCGCGTGCTCGACCAGACCCTTGATCGGTGCGATACCGGTGCCGCCGGCCAGCAGGATGATCGGCTTGTCCGAGTCCTCGCGCAGGAAGAAACTGCCAAGCGGTCCTTCGATGCGCATGATGTCGCGCTCTTTCATCCTGGTGAAGACGTGATCGGTAAAGTTGCCGCCAGGGACGTGGCGCACGTGGATTTCAAGAAATTCGTCGGCATGCGGCGGACTGGCCAGCGAGAAGGCGCGCCGCTTGCCGTCCTTGAGCAGAAATTCGATGTATTGGCCGGCCAGAAATTGCAGTCGCTCGTTGGCCGGCAGCTTGAGGCTGATGGCCATCACGTCGTCGGCAAGCTTCTGCAGCTTGTGCACGCGGCAAGGCATTGTCCTGACCGGAATGTCGCGCACGGCAGAAATTTCGCGCACTTCGATAATGAGATCCGATTTTGGCCTGGCGCAACAGAACAACGCCATGCCGGCGGCGCGTTCCGCGGCGGACAGTGGTTCATCCTGCGCCGCGCCAAGATCGACCTGGCCGCTCAGCACCTTGCCCTTGCAGGTTCCGCAGGCACCATCCTTGCAGCCGTAAGGCAGGTTGAAACCCGCATCGAGCGCGGCATCGAGAATTGCGGTGTCGGCAGCGACGCTGAAAGTGTGGCCGCTGGGCTGCAGGGTAACTTGATAGGGCATGCGATAATCATCCGGTGAAAAAAACGAGCAAAACGGAATGTTTCGTTAAAAAAAGAAGCTTGCCGAGACGCTTGCTGATCGTCGGTTGCGGCGACGTCGTACGCCGCGCGCTGCCGGCCTTGACCCGCCGCTGGCGGGTCTTCGCGCTGGTGCGAGAACTCGACCCGGCCCTGCATATCCTGGGCGTGAAACAAATCCGTGGCGACCTCGATCAACCCGCTACCCTGCGTCGCCTGGCAGGACTGGCGCACGCCGTGCTACACAGCGCCCCGCCGCCCGGAACCGGCAGCGGCGACCCGCGTACACAACGTCTGCTGGCGACGCTGGCAAACGCGCGAAGCTTACCACGCCGCATTGTCTACATCAGCACCACCGGGGTGTATGGGAATTGTGGCGGCGCCCACGTGCCCGAAACGCGCCCACTGGCCGCCGCCACCCCCCGCGCGCGGCGCCGCGTGGCCGCCGAAGGGCTGTTGCGCGACTTTGGCGGACGCGGTCGGACGCGGGTCAGTTTCCTGCGCGCCCCCGGCATTTATGCCGCCGACCGCCTGCCACTCGAGCGCATCCGTCGCGGCGACCCGCTGCTGGTGCCAGGCGATGACGTCTACACCAATCATATTCATGCCGAGGACCTGGCCAACGCCTGCGTCGTGGCACTGGAACGGGGCGGTGCCAACCGCGCCTACAACATCTGCGACGATTCGGCCGTACTGATGGGCGACTGGTTCGACCGGCTGGCCGATGCCTTTGCCCTACCTCGCGCGCCACGCGCCACGCGGGCTGAAGTGCAGACACGACTCTCGCCCATGCTGCTTTCCTTCATGGGCGAATCGCGGCAACTGCAAAATGCGCGCATGAAAAAAGAGCTGGGGTTGCGCCTGCGTTATCCGACCGTGGATAGCGGCATCGCTGGAGCGGTGGACGCCCGCCCCCTCCCGGCCTCCCCCTCGCGGGGATTAAACGCCCGCCCCCTCCCGACCTCCCCCTCGCGGGGATTAAACGCCCGCCCCCTCCCATCCTCCCCCTCGCGGGGGAGGTGACTGTGGCTCGCTGTGTGCGGCAAGGCCGCATCCCGCTTTGCGGGACCAGCCTTCGGCTGTCCTGCGGCCTTCGGCCTTGTGCTCGTCTGTTACGGGGCGCCCCCGTTCATGCTTTGGAGCGGCTTGCGGCTGGCGCCGCGTGCCGTCTCGCCTTGGGGCGGCCCGGCGGCGCGACTGCTGCGGGTGGCGCTTTTCTCCCCTCGCCCCTTGCGGGAGAGGGGACGGGGGAGAGGGGGTGCCATCAGCATGCCCTTCACCCGCTTGCGTGAGAAGGGTGGGTTAAAATCTTCCCGTTTTGCGGCATCACTTTTGGGAGAACAGCATGCTCATGCTCTGGGTGAAAGCCTTCCACATCTTTTTCGTTGTTGCCTGGTTTGCCGGCCTGTTCTACCTGCCGCGCATATTCGTCAACCTGGCGATGGTGCCGCCCGACAACGTCTCGGAACGTGAGCGGCTGCTGATCATGTCGCGCAAGCTCTACGGTTTCATCACGCCGCTCGGCATCCTGGCCGTTGCTGGTGGCCTGTGGCTGTGGCTCGGTTACGGTTCCTCCGGCACCTGGCTGACTATCAAGAACGCGCTGGTGGCCGGGCTGGTGGCCTATCATCTGTATTGCGGCTGGCTGCTCAAGGCGTTCGTCGCCGGGGAAAATACGCGCTCGCATGTCTGGTACCGTTTTTTCAACGAGGTGCCGGTGCTGGTGCTGCTGGCCATCTGCATCCTCGTCGTGGTGAAGCCGTTTTGAGCGAGGCGCCATCCCGCCAGCGCCGATTTTCCCGCCAGCCACGTGAAGCGCCGGCAATCGGTAAACCCGTCGGCCAGCACGGCGAAGCCTTCTTTGCGACCTGCCCGCGCGGGCTTGAGGAATTGCTGGCCGAGGATATCGTCGCGGCCGGCGGCCAGCAGGTGGCGGCCACGCCGGGCGGCGCGAGCTTTACCGGAAACTGGGAAGCCTGCTATCGGGTCAATCTGGAATCGCGCATCGCCACGCGCGTGCTGTGGCGCGTCGCCAGCGCCGATTTTAATGGCCCCCCACGCTCGCCGCATTCAACAACTGCGCGGCTCGCTGCCCCCCACGGGGGGACAGACGTCGGCTTGGGGCGGCCCGGCGCCGACTATCTCAACGAGGCTGACATTTACCAGCTGGCCAACGGCGTGGCCTGGCCAAAGCTGTTCAAGGTCGAGCACAGCATCCGCGTCTATGTCACCGCCGTGCGGGCGCCGTTCAAGAGCATCGAGTTCGTCACGCTGAAGGTCAAAGATGCCGTTTGCGACCGCTTCCGCGCCGATTGCGGCCTGCGGCCGGATGTCAATACCGCCGCGCCGGCGGTGCGCATCCATCTGTTTGTCACGGACAAAACTGCCACGCTTTATCTCGACACTTCGGGCGAACCGCTCTGGCTGCGCGGTCAGAAAATTGCCAAGGTGGCCGCGCCGCTCAAGGAAAATCTCGCCGCCGGGGTGCTGCGCCTGGCGGGCTGGACGCCCGACCAGCCCTTGCTCGACCCGATGTGCGGTTCCGGCACGCTATTGCTCGAAGCGGCCGGCATGGCGCTGAACGATGCGCCGGGGCTGGCGCGCGACATGCAGGATTTCGGATTTACCCGGCTCTCCAACTACCAGCCGTCACTGTGGCGCAAGCTGTGCATGGAGGCCGCCGAACGGCGCGTGCCCGCCCCGCCCCGCCTGCAGATCTGGGGCAGCGACATCGATGACGATGCGGTGGCGCGCACCCGGCAAAATCTGGCCCACGCCGGCCTTGAAGACATGATCGAGCTGCGCCGCGCCGACCTGCTGGAAATCGATCCACCAACAATTGTTGGCAACAGCGGCGGCATCCTGATCGCCAATCCGCCCTACGGCGAGCGGCTCGGCGAAGCCACGTCGCTTGATGCCTTCTATCCGCAACTCGGCGATGCCCTGAAAAAGCGCTTTGCCGGCTGGCACTGCTGGTTCCTGTCGGCCGACCCGCATCTGCCCAAATTGATCGGACTCAAACCCGCCCGCCGCATCCCGCTTTACAACGGCGCGCTCGAATGTCGTTTATACGGCTTTCCGATGGTCGCCGGCAGCGCTCGGGAGCCAGCCCGGCGGCAAGGCTGAAAACTTCCACGCTCAACCGCCGGGATTGAAGTACGGCCAGAGCAGCTTCACGGTCAGGATAACGGCAATCAGCAAGAGAAACATCTTGCTGGTCAGCAATCTGAAGATCAGGTGGCCGAATCCGGCGGCAAAGCCGGCAGGCTGGGGGGGCGGTCGCTGCACCCGCGTTGTGCGCGCCTCCTCTTTGCGCACCTTGATCACGGTGTCGCGCGACACCAGCGGATTGTCTAACTCGTCGGTCTCCAGGCGCTGCTGATCGCCCAGATCCACGGTGCGAAAGGCATCCTTGAAGTGGACTTGCTGGGCGCGCATCAGGTCGATGGCGCGAATGATCTTGTTGGTTTTGGCGAGGAACAGCAGATCGGCACCGACCGTCATGGGCAGGCCCTTGCGCGCACCGTCGCGCGAGTCCATCAACAGCCGGCCGATGAAGACATCGAGTTCCTGGCTGCCCCACATCAGGCAGACTTTCTCTTTCAGGTGAGCGATCGATTCGAGAGCGCAGGCTTCTGGATTGGGTTGCGGAGCATTCATGATCGTGCGGGTTGAGGAAAGTTAAACGATGTCGAGGTGGCGGATGCCGCCCTGCAGATCCTTGTCGCTCATTTCCTTGCCGTGCAGTTTGATCTGCAGGCGCACTTCGTTCATCGAATCGGCAAAGCGCAGGGCATCCTCGTAGCTGATCTGGTCGGCTTCGTGAAGATCGAACAACGCCTGGTCGAAGGACTGCATGCCGAGTTCGCGCGACTTCTTCATGATCTCCTTGATTTCATGCACATCGCCCTTGCCAATCAGATCGGAGATTAACGGCGAATTGAGCAGGATTTCAATGGCGGCGACACGCCCCTTGCCCGTTTTCAGGGGGATCAGGCGCTGCGAAATGACGGCTTTGAGGTTGAGTGACAGATCCATCAGCAACTGCGGGCGCCGCTCTTCGGGGAAGAAGTTGATGACACGATCCATCGCCTGGTTGGCGTTGTTGGCATGCAGCGTGCCGAGTGCCAGATGGCCGGTTTCGGCGAAGGCGATGGCATGCTCCATGACCTCGCGGTCGCGAATCTCGCCGATCAGGATGACGTCCGGCGCCTGCCGCAGGGTGTTCTTCAGCGCCACCTCCCAGGAATCGGTATCGACGCCTACCTCGCGCTGGGTAATGATGCAGTTCTTGTGCTCATGCACGAACTCGACCGGGTCCTCGATGGTGACGATGTGGCCGTGGGTGTTTTCGTTGCGATAGCCGATCATGGCGGCCAGCGAGGTTGACTTGCCCGAGCCGGTGGCGCCGACGAACAGCACCAGACCGCGCTTGGTCATCGCCACATCCTTCAGAACCTTCGGCAGGCCGAGTTCCTCGAACTTCGGGATCGAGGTATTGATGGTACGCATGACCAGTCCGGTGCGGCCCTGCTGGATGAAGGCGCTGACGCGAAAGCGGCCGATGCCGGTCGGACTGATGGCGAAGTTGCACTCCTTGGTCGCCTCGAATTCGGCCGCCTGCCGGTCGTTCATCACCGCACGGGCCAGTTCGATGGTGTGCTGCGGCATCAGCATCTGCGCCGTCACGGGGGTCATCTTGCCGTCGACCTTGATCGCGGGCGGGAAGCCGGCGGTAATGAACAGGTCGGACCCTTTTTTCTGCACCATCATCGCCAGGAGCTGGTGCATGAACTTCAGTGCTTCGTCGCGTTCCATGATTCAGTCTCCGACACTTACTTGCGCTTGGCCGCGGATGCGGCCCACATCAGTCGCCTCCCCGCGAGGGGAGGTTGGGAGGGGCGGGTGTTTAATTTAGCGCAAGGATAACTTCCCGGGCCCTAGCCCGGGAAGTTATCCTTGTTTGCTGCCTTGTTGCGCGCTTCCGACGCAGCCACGATATTGCGCTTGACCAGTTCCTGCAGGTTCTGGTCGAGCGTCTGCATGCCGAACTGCTGGCCGGTCTGGATCGCCGAATACATCTGGGCAATCTTGTTTTCGCGGATCAGGTTGCGGATGGCCGGGGTGCCGAGCATGATTTCGTGCGCGGCAACGCGGCCGTTGCCATCCTTGGTCTTCAGCAGGGTTTGCGAAATGACGGCGCGCAGCGATTCGGACAGCATCGCGCGGACCATTTCCTTTTCCGCCGCCGGAAAGACGTCGACGATCCGGTCGATGGTCTTGGCGGCCGACGAGGTGTGCAGGGTGCCGAACACCAGATGGCCGGTTTCGGCGCCGGTCAGGGCGAGGCGGATGGTTTCGAGGTCGCGCATTTCACCGACCAGGATCACGTCCGGATCTTCGCGCAGGGCCGAGCGCAACGCGTTGGAAAACGACAGCGTATGCGGACCGACTTCACGCTGGTTGATCAGGCATTTCTTCGACTCATGGACGAATTCGATCGGGTCTTCGACGGTCAGGATATGGCCGTATTCGGTTTCGTTGATGTCGTCGACCATTGCTGCCAGCGTGGTCGACTTGCCCGAGCCGGTCGGCCCGGTCACCAGCACGATGCCACGCGGCTGGTTGGCGATTTCCTTGAAGATCTTCGGCGCATTGAGCTGTTCGAGGGTCAGCACTTTCGATGGAATTGTCCGCATCACCGCCGCCGCGCCACGGTTCTGCACATAGGCATTGACCCGGAAGCGCGCCAGGTTGGGCACGGCGAACGAGAAGTCGCATTCCAGGTTTTCCTCGTAGAACTTGCGCTGGCCGTCGTTCATGATGTCATAGACCATGCTATGCACATCCTTGTGTTCCATCGGTGGCAGGTTGATGCGCCGGATATCGCCATGCACGCGGATCATCGGTGGCAAGCCGGCAGACAGGTGCAGGTCGGACGCCTTGTTCTTGACGACGAAAGCGAGCAATTCGGTAATGTCCATGGGCGTCTCCGGGAGTGGCTTGAGTATACTGAACGACGAGTTGAAGCCACCCTATGATAACAATTCCCGCCAACCTGCAGGCCGTGAATATGCGCATCGCGTCCGCCTGTGCCGCGGCGCGGCGCGCCCCGACCACGGTCACCCTGCTGGCAGTGAGCAAAACCTGGCCGGCCAGCGCGGTGCGCGCCGCCGCTGCGGCAGGCCAGCGCGCCTTTGGCGAAAGCTATGTGCAGGAAGCGCTGGCCAAGCAGGCCGAGTTGGCCGAGCTCGCGCTGGAGTGGCATTTCATCGGCCCCCTGCAAAGCAACAAGACCCGGCCGGTGGCGGAACACTTTGCCTGGGTGCATTCGGTGGAACGCCTGAAAATCGCCGAACGTCTGTCCGAGCAGCGGCCAGCGCATTTGCCGCCACTCAATGTCTGCGTACAGGTGAATGTCAGCGGCGAATCGAGCAAAAGCGGTTGCGCCCCGGCGGCGGCGCCCGCCCTGTGCCGGGCCATCGCGGCACTGCCCCGGCTGCGTCTGCGCGGCCTGATGGCGATTCCCGAGCCGGGTGCGGATGACATGGAAAAGTCGGTGCTGGCGAGACGGCGCTTCGCCAGCCTGCGCGCGCTGCTGGCAGACATGAATGCGGCAGGACTGGCGCTCGACACGCTTTCAATGGGCATGTCGCACGACCTCGAAGATGCGATCATCGAGGGCGCGACGATCGTGCGCATCGGCACGGCAATCTTTGGCGAAAGGAAGCACTCATGACCCCCATCCCCCCAGCCCCCTTCCCGTGGAAGGGGGTGACGGAAGTTCGCGGGCTTTGCCCGCTCCGGTTCATTGATTCGCTGCCCCCTTGGGGCGGCCCGGCGGAGGCAGCATGAAAATCACCTTCATTGGCGGCGGCAACATGGCCACTGCCTTGATCGGCGGACTGAAAAAGCAGGGCTTTTCGGCCGCCGGCATCCAGGTCGTCGAGCCCGTCGCGGAAGCACGCGAGCAACTCACGGAATCGTTCGGGGTGCGCTGCACGCCGACCATGGATGCCGCGGCGCTCAGTTGCGAGGTGCTGGTGCTGGCCGTCAAGCCGCAGCAGATGAAAGAGGCGCTGACGCCGGCGGCCGGCAAGCTCAGCAACCAACTGGTCATCAGCATTGCCGCCGGCCTGCGGCTGGCCGACATCGGTCGCTGGCTGGGTGGTTACACGCGTCTGATCCGCGCCATGCCCAATACCCCGGCGCTGATCGGCGTCGGCATCAGCGGCCTCTACGCCGATCCGACGGTCGACCGCGAAGGAAACATTGTTGCGGAAAAAATCCTCGCCGCCGTCGGCCGTACGCTGTGGATCGAGGACGAGGCACTGATGGATGTCGTCACCGCCGTGTCGGGCAGCGGCCCCGCCTATGTCTTCTACTTCATCGAGTCCCTGCAGAATGCCGGCACCGGGTTGGGACTGCCGCCTGAAACCGCCCGCCTGCTGGCGGTCGAAACCTTCCTCGGCGCCGCGCGGCTGGCCGAAGCCAGCAACGACCCGGTCAATGTCCTGCGCGAGCGTGTCACCTCCAAGGGTGGCACCACCGCCGCCGCGCTGGATGCGTTTGCCGCGGCCGACATCGCCGCGGCGATTGCCAAGGGGGTGGCAGCCGCCGCCGCACGCGGCCGCGAAATGTGCGACCAACTCGGCAAAAGCTGAAGGAGAAAATGATGGCCCCCCACACTCGCAAAATCAACTCGCTGCCCCCCACAGGGGGGCGCATGCCTCCTTGGGGCGGCCCTACGGAGGCATGAGCACCATGCTGGCGCAAATTGTTTCCCTGCTGCTGGGCACTGCCGCCAGCCTGCTGGCGATCGCCTTCCTGGCGCGCACCCTGATGCAATTGGCGCGAGCGCCGTTTCGCAACCCGGTCGGCCAGTTCATCACGGCGCTGACCAACTGGGCAGTCCTGCCATTGCGGCGGGTGATTCCCGGGCTGTTCGGCATCGACCTCGCCAGCGTGTTTGCCGCCTGGCTGACGCAAATCGCCTATCTCGGCGTGATGGCCGGACTGACGGGTGTGCTGTCGGTGGCGCCGGACGCCATGCTGATCATCGTCTGGCTGGCGTTTCTCGCTGTCTTGCGCATTGCCGTTTACCTGCTGATGGGTGTGATCATCATTGCCGCGCTGCTGTCGTGGATCAACCCCCACTCGCCCTTCGCCCCTCTCTTCGACGCACTCTCCCGGCCCATGCTGAATCCGGTGCGCCGCCTGTTGCCGACGCTGGGCGGTATCGACCTCTCGCCGCTGGTGGTGCTGGTGCTGCTCCAGGTGGCGCTCGTCGTGCTGGCCGGCTTGCAGCCGGCGAGGTTCATGTTTTGATGCCCGCCTGGTTACAGACGGACGGCGCGGCGGTGATCCTCAATCTGCACATCCAGCCGGGAGCCAAAAACCCCGGCGTGGTTGGCCCGCATGGCGATGCGCTGAAGATCCGCCTCGCGGCACCGCCGGTCGATGGCAAGGCCAATGCTGAACTGCTCGCGTTCATCGCCGCAAAAGTCGGCGCTGGCCGTACGGCGGTCGAGCTGGTCAGCGGGCCGGCCGCGCGCACCAAGCGGGTACGCATCGCCGGCATCGCTGCAGACGCTGTCGCAGCGGCCCTGACCGCCCACGGGGGCGACTGAGCACGATGGCCACCTACGCAATCGGCGACTTGCAGGGCTGTTACGATCCGCTCGCCCGCCTGCTCGACTATCTGGATTTCTCGCCCGCGACGGATCGGCTGTGGTTTGTCGGCGATCTGGTCAACCGCGGTCCGCAATCGCTGCAAGTACTGCGCTTCGTCAAGGGACTGGGCAACGCGGCGGTCAGTGTGCTCGGCAACCACGACCTGCACCTGCTCATGCAATCCGCGGGATATGGCAAGGCCAGCAAGGAAGACACGCTCGACCCCATTCTGACCGCGCCCGACTGCGCTGAACTGATGGACTGGTTGCGCGCACTCCCCTTGTTTCATGTCGAGGGAGACATGGCCATGGTGCATGCCGGCCTGCTGCCGGCATGGAATGTCGCACAGGCCCAGGCATTGTCCGACGAGGCCTCGGCGGTACTCTCCTCACCCGACTATTGCGAATTTCTGGCCAACATGTGGGGCTCCGAACCGGACGGCTGGTGCGACGACCTCGCCGGCTGGGACCGGCTGCGCGTGGTGGTGAATGCCATGACGCGCATGCGCTTCGTCACCGCCGCCGGCCGCATGGAATTTCGCGCGCCGGGCGCCAAGGGTCCGCCGGAACGCGGCCCGGCGGACTGCGTGCCGTGGTTCGACGCGCCCGACCGCAAGAGCGCCGATCACACCATCGTCTGCGGCCACTGGTCCGCCCTCGGTTTCAGGCAGACGGCCACCCTGCTGGCGCTGGATTCCGGCTGCCTGTGGGGTGGCAGCCTGACCGCCGTACGTCTCGACGACCGTAGGGTCTTCCAGATGCCCTGCGGACAACTGGCCAGACCGACGGGCTGGCAGTAGTAAAGCCCGCCCCTCCCGGCCTCCCCCGCGCGGGGGAGGTGACGGTTGTTTTTGCCTCCGGCCGCCGCTACGCGGCTTAACCTGAAGTTCAGCTCTGCCGTACTCACGAAGGCAGCGCCAACCGCCTGTTGAAGCTCTTTACTTGAGCGATCTGAAAACAGGTCCCCACGCAGGGTGACCCGATTCCGCGGGGGTCAATTCGAATTTCGGATCAAGCGCCAGGGCCTTGCGAAACGAATCGCGACAGGCCTTTTCCCGGGACTGGGAACATTGCATGAAAGCAAGGTATTTGTGCGCCGCCACCTTGTCGGAATCCAGGAACAGATCCGCGGCGAGCGCGCTCTGCAGCAGCCGCGTCGAGTTTCTGTAGTCGCCATCCTCGTAAGCGCGAATCCCCAGCGACAAGTCTTTTTCGGCCTTGCGCAGCGCGAGCCGGTCCAGGCCCGCGTCCCGCACGATGGGCGAAGCGCAGCCTGTCACGAGTAGCGCAGCGCAGAGCAGCGCGCTTATCTGCTTCATGGTCATGTCCTTGCTTATTTGAATTTGTGCCTGATCTTGAGCGACTGCCCCGGATTCAGGCTCACGGTATCACGATAGGGCGCAAACGCCTGATTGCGTACTTCCACCTGGTGCTCCCCGGCCTCCAGCTGCAGCGAGGTGAGCGGCGGAGACACGCCGACGCTCTTGCCATCGACGAAGATCTCGCCCCATGGCGAAATCGCAAACGACACGGTGACTTTCGCCTGCGCGACGGCAGCGGGGGATGTTGCAGGCTTTGACGGTGCCACAGCGGGGGCTGTTGCAGGTTTTGACGGTGCCGCAGCGGGCGCTGCCGACAGGGCTGGCTCGATCGCCGCCTGCGGCGGAGCGACGTCCTCAAACACCGGAACGGCCGGGACGGGCATCCTGTCGGGCGCGGGATCGGAGCCCAGCACATACACCGCAAACGCGGCCACGGCCAGCAGCGAAAACGCCAGCAGCACCGGCTTGCGGCGCGGCAGCCCATCCCGCAGCGCAGGCTGGTCCGTGGTCCCCGGCCCGCTTGCCGCCGCCGCGGCTGCAATCACGCCCCGGGCCTTGTCGGGCGGCAGGGAAACCGTTGTGTCGTGCGGACCCGCCCGCGTCCTGCCTGCCTGCCCCGGACTGGCCGGTGCGCCGCCGACGGCGGGCCGGCGTTCGGCTGCGGGCGGGGCGCCATCCCGGGCTCTCAAATCGCGGGCGAACTCGCCGGCGGTCTGATAGCGATCCTGCGGTCGCTTGGCCAGCGCACGACTGACGATCCGGTCGAAAAACGGCGGTACGCGGGGGTTGACCGTGCTGGGCGGCGCGGGCTCCTCGTTCAAGACCTTGTACATGATGGCGCTGAGGTTGTCGCCATTGAACGGCGTCGACCCGGTCAGCATTTCGTACAGCACCACGCCCAGCGCAAAAATATCGGTCCTGCCATCCGTGGCCTGGCCTGCCACCTGCTCCGGCGCCATGTATTTTGGTGAACCCAGCACGGTGCCGGTCTGCGTGCGCGAGCCCGCGGGAATCTGGGCA
>JAUXOM010000117.1 GCA_030682175.1 Rhodocyclaceae bacterium | reverse complement strand
AGCCTCGACGAGAAGATCGGCGCGCTGGAAACCCTGCTGCTGGACAAGAAGAACTACGGCTCGATGAACTGCGGCGACGGCGCCTGCCTCGGTTGCGGCGAGAAGACCGCGATCCACTTGTTCACCTCGACCGTGACGGCGCTGATGCAGCCGCGCGTGGCGGCTTTCGTCGAGAAGATCGACGACCTGGTCAAGCGTCTGGAACAGCACATGCGCGTCAAGCTGGCCTCGGCGGTGGACCTGACCGACGCCAATGCCGTGATCCGCGCGGTCGAATCGACCGGCCAGCACGACCTGACGCTGTCGAATCTGGCCAACAAGCTCAATGCCGACAAGCCCTCGCAACTGCTCGACCCGGCCTGGGTGAAGAACACCGCGCAGTTGCTGGAAAAGCTGAAGGACCTCAAGTGGCGCTACGTCGAGGGCCCGACCAAGCGCGGCCGCGCCGAGATGGGCATCATCAATGCCACCGGCTGCACCTCGGTCTGGGGCTCGACCTATCCCTTCCATCCCTATCCCTTCCCCTGGACCTCGCATTTGTTCCAGGACTCGCCCTCGGTGGCGATGGGCATCTTCGAGGGCCACATGGCGAAGATGGCCGACGGCTTCAAGGCCGTGCGCAAGGCCGAGATGGAACTCGCCGGCGACTACCTGCCGGATCGCGACGACGATTTCTTCCGCCGCTTCAACTGGCAGCAGTTCTCGGCCGACGAGTGGCATCTCTGCCCGCCGGTGGTATCGATCGGCGGCGACGGCGCGATGTATGACATCGGCTTCCAGAACCTGTCGCGCGTGCTGATGTCGGGCATGCCGGTGAAGATCCTGGTGGTCGATACCCAGGTGTATTCGAATACCGGTGGCCAGGCCTGCACCTCGGGCTTCATCAGCCAGGTGTCCGACATGGCGCCCTTCGGCACGGCCCAGCACGGCAAGCAGGAAACCCGCAAGGAGATCTCGCTGATCGGCATGGCGCACCGCACGTCCTACGTGATGTCGGGCACCATCGCGCACGTCAATCACCTGCTCGAAAGCTATATCGACGGCTTGAACAGCCGCCGCCCGGCGCTGTTCAACATCTATGCGGTCTGCCCGCCCGAGCATGGCGTCGGCGACGACAAGAGCGTCGACCAAAGCAAGCTGGCGGTCGAGAGCCGCGCCTATCCGCTGTTCCGCTTTGACCCCGATGCCGGCACCACTTTTAGCGAGTGCGTCAGTCTCGAAGGCAATCCGTCGCTCGACAACGATTGGCCGACCTACACATTGAAATACGTCACGGATGAGGGTGTCGAACAGACGCTGACCCTGCCGATGACCTTCGCCGATTTCGCCGCCACCGAGGGGCGCTTCCGCAAACAGTTCAGAAAAGCACCGCCGGAGACCTGGAACGCGAACATGGTGATGTTGGCCGACTTCCTGCCGCTCGATGCCGACGAGCGTGAAGGCAAGTTCCCCTACATCTGGGGCGTCGATGCCAAGAACCGCCTGACGCGCCTGCTGGTCACCGAAGACATGGTGCGTGCCTCTGCCGAGCGCCTGCATTTCTGGCGGCAGTTGCGCGGCATTGCCGGTCTGGATGTGCAGCCGTCGGATGCCGCTGAAATAGCGGAGCGTGTGCGTGCCGATTTGCTGGCGAAGATTTCCAATACGCTGGGCCTGGCGGGCAGCGATGCCTACGCCGGCGTCACTGACGCCGTTCCCGCTGCGGGGCATTTCATCTCGCCAGCGCCGACTATTGCGAGCACGCCGGCGGTTAGTCCCGCCGACTACGAGCCGGTCTGGGTCGAAACGCCGGAATGCACGGCCTGCGACGAGTGCACCACGCTCGCCCCCAAGGTGTTCGCCTACAACGACCAGAAGCTGGCTATCGTCATCAATCCCAAGGGCGCGAAATTCGCCGACATTGTCAAGGCCGCGGAAAAGTGTACGGCGTTCTGCCTGCACCCGGGCACGCCATGGAACATGAACGAGCCGGGTATCGAGAAGCTGATGGCGCGTGCGGCTAAACATAACTAATGTGCCCGCCCCCCTTTGTGCGCCTCTGGCGCATCCCTCGCCACGCTCGGGACCGCTGCTGCGCAGCGTCCTGCGGCCTACGGCCTGGTACCCCCCTCGCGGGGGATTCTCATCAGCTCGCTGCGCTCAGCTGTCACGGGGAGCGTCTTTGGTCGCTTTGGCGCGGATTGCGCCTAGCGGCGTGGGCCGCTTTTGCTTGGCAGCCCTCTCCCTCAATCCCTCTCCCGCAAGCGGGAGAGGGAAGCTATCTGCCTCCTCTCTCCCTCTGGGAGAGAGGTCGGGAGAGAGGGATTGGCCCAGCGCAAAAGCTGCATTGCGATAAGCACTGGCGATGAAACTGCTCTCCTACTTCCGCGGCGAGGCTTTCCAGCGCGGCGTGCATCCGCCGTCCTGCAAGCTGACGGCGAGCACGCGGATTCGTCGCCTGCCATTCGCGTCGAAGGTGACGGTGCCGCTGTCGCAGCATATCGGCAAGACGCCGCGCCCCATCGTCCAAGTGGGGCAGGAAGTGGTGCGCGGCGAGCCGATCGCCAGAAGCGACGAATGGCTGTCGGTGCCGCACCATGCGCCGGTGACCGGCGTGGTCGAATTCATCGGCCTGCGCCCCGGTGTGCGTGGGCCGTGGGTCGAGTCGATTGTCATTCGTGCGCATCCGGGGGCGTCGCAGGAGGATTTATGGGGTCGGCCGCGCGACCTGAGCGACGCGACGGGCGGCGACATCCTGCAGGCGATCTGGGACGCCGGCATGGTCGGTCTGGGCGGCGCGGCTTTTCCGACCCACGCCAAGCTGACGGTACCGAAGCAGGCGCATGTCCATACGCTGGTGGTGAATGGCTGTGAGTGCGAGCCCTATCTGACCTGTGACCATCGCGTCATGGTGGAGCAGGCCGACGACCTGATTACCGGGATTCGCTACGCCATGCGGGCCACCGGCGCGGTGCGCGCCATCGTCGGCATCGAAGACAACAAGCCGGATGCCGCGGTGGCGATCCGCGCAGCGATCGTGCGTTGCGGCAGGATTCCGGAGGGGGAGATCTACGCCGAACTGGTGCCGACCAAGTATCCGCAGGGTTCGGAGAAGATGCTGGTGATGGCGCTGTTCGGCGTGGAAATACCGGCGGGCGACCTGCCGGTGTCATTGGGCATGGTGGTGAATAACGTCGGCACGCTGGCGGCGCTGGGCAAGCTCTTGCCGGCCGGGCGTGGGCTGACCGAACGGATCGTCACCGTGACCGGACCCGGCGTGGCCAAGCCGGGCGATTACATCGTGCCGCTCGGTACGCCCTTGCGCTTCGTGCTCGATTACGCCGGAGCCCCCGGGGTGGCGACGCGGCAGGTGATTCTCGGCGGACCGATGATGGGGCAGGCCGCCGCCTCGCTCGATGTGCCGATCACCAAGGGCATGTCCGGCGTGCTGGTGATGCAGGGCGACGCCCTGGACTGGCGCGGGAACCAGAAAACCTACCCGTGCATCAAGTGCGCCGAATGCGTCGAATCCTGCCCGATGGGACTCAACCCCGCGCAACTGGGCATGCTGGCCGCGAAGCGCGAGTATGACCTGATGGGCAGCGACTACCACCTTGGTGAATGTTTCGAGTGCGGCTGCTGCTCGTATGTGTGTCCGTCCAACATTCCGCTGGTGCAGCAGTTCCGCATCGCCAAGCAGATCTTGCGCGAGAAGGCATTGTCCAAATGATCTCCCACGAAATCCTCGCTCCACTCGGCTCGCCCCCCAGGTGGCGCGGCAGCTCTTGCGACGGCCCGGCGAGTTTTCCATGAGCATAGAAATCAGTTCCGCCCCGCATATCAAGGGCACGCGCAGTGTCGAACAGATCATGCGCCATGTCGTCTGGTCGTTGTTGCCGGTGTGCGCTTTCTTCATATTTCAGTACGGACTCTCCGCGCTGCTCTCGCTCATGGTGGTCACCGTGAGTTGTCTGCTCACCGAGCGGTTTTTCGTCCGCCAGGGCGGTCAGTCGGGCGACATCGGCGACTTTTCCGCCATCATCACCGGGCTGTTGCTGGCGCTCTCCCTGCCGCCCGGTTTTCCGTTGTGGATGGGCGCGGTGGCCGGCATCGTCGCGATTGCGCTCGGCAAGGCGCTGTTCGGCGGCATCGGCTTCAACGTCTTCAATCCGGCGCTGATCGGCCGCGCCTTCGTGCAGGCGGCCTTCCCCCAGGCGATCGCCACCTACACGCCGTCCTTCATGCCGGGCCGCTTTGCCGAGTACATTCCGTCCTCGCTGACCTTGCCGCTGATGCAGCCGGTGAGTGTCGTGGAATGGCTGAAGGACAGGCAATTCGACGCCCTGGCCGGCGCGACGCCGCTGGCGAAGTGGAAATTCGAGGGCGTGATGGCCAATGCGGACGAACTGCTGACCTCGCTGTCCGGCCACATGGCGGTGGGGCCATCGCCCGTCCTGATCCTGCTGTGCGGCGCCTATCTCGCCTTCCGCCGTTTTCTCGACTGGCGCATTCCGGCGGCGATCCTCGGCAGCGCCGGCCTGACCGCATGGATCCTGTATGGCTTTGACCCGCTGCGCTTCCCCAATCCCTTCTTCATGCTGTTTTCCGGCGGCCTGATCCTCGGTGCCGTGTATATGGCGACCGACATGGCGACTTCGCCGGTGACGCCGAAGGGCATGTGGGTGTATGGCGCGCTGATCGGCCTCCTGACCGTGATCATCCGCTACTACTCCGGCCTGCCCGAAGGCGTCATGTATGCCATCCTCATCGCCAACGCCGCCGCGCCGCTGATCGAAAAAATCACCCAGCCGACGCCCTTCGGCAAGGGAGTGCTGAGCAACCTTGGCCGCCAGAAGAAAGGTGCGTCCTATCCCCTGCATTCCGGCTACATTTCGCGTGAAGATGCCGGCGCGGTGACGCCGAAGAAGCGCTTCATGTTCAACAAACCCAAGCATCCGCCCAAAGAATGATTGACGTGGCCATCCCTCCGCAAACGACGTCCCCCGTGGCGATGATTCGCACGCTCGGGCTGGTTGCCGCGCTCTGCGGTTTCATCATCGTCGCCGCTTATCAGGGCACCTTCGACGCGGTGCAGGAAAACAAGCGCATCGCCGTCGAACGCGCGGTGTTCAAGGTGATTCCGACCGCCAAGGCGATTGTCGAGTATTTCGCCGCGCCCTCTGGCAGCGTGACAAAAGTCGGCGCTGGTGACACGGCGCCCGTCGGCAGCATCAAGTTTTATGCCGCTTACGATGCGTCCGGCAAGCTCGCCGGCATTGCCGCCGAGGGCGTCGCCAAGGGCTATTCCGACAACGTGCGCATCCTGTTTGCCTACGATCCGGGCAGCGCCGCCATCACCGGATTCGGTCTGGTCGCCATGCGCGAAACGCCGGGCATTGGCGACAAGATTCTTGTGGACAAGGATTTTCTGGCGAACTTCCCGCTGGAGGCGAAGCTGGCTGACGACCTGAAGCAACTCGCCCACGCCATCGTCACCGTCAAGCACGGCAGCAAGACCCAAGCGTGGGAAATCGACGCCATCACCGGCGCGACGATCACCTCGCGCGCCGTCGGCCGCGCGATCAACGACGCGGCGCAAATGCTGTTGCCGCGCATCGTGCCCAACCTGACCCAGCTTAAGGAAAATAATGGCCCCCCACGCTCGTAAATTCGACTCGCTGCCCCCCATGAAATCACCCGAAGCGGTGACGGGGGGGCGCATGCCCCCTTGGGGCGGCCCTGCGGAGGTATAGCCATGAACGCCTCGACGACCGAACGCTGGGATGAATTCATGGAAGGCATCTGGCGCCAGAACCCGCTGTTCGTCATGGTGCTGGGCCTGTGTCCCGCGCTGGCGGTCACCGTATCGGCGGTGAATGCGCTGTCGATGGGGCTGGCCACCACCTTCGTGCTGACCTGTTCCTGCGTGCTGGTGTCCTTGCTGCGCAAGCTGATCCCCAAGGAAGTGCGCATCGCCACCTACATCGTCATCATCGCCACTTTCGTCACCGTGGTCGATTACCTGATTCAGGCGATCAGCCTCGCGCTCTACGATGCGCTGGGCGCCTTCATCCAGTTGATTGTCGTGAACTGCATCATCCTCGGCCGCGCCGAGGCGCATGCCTCGAAGAATCCCCTGTTGCCGACGCTGATCAATGCTCTCGGCATGAGTGCCGGCTTCACCCTCGGCCTGTTCGCCCTCGGTGCCGTGCGCGAGATTCTTGGCGCCGGCACCTTCTTCGGCATTGCCCTGTTCGGCGCGGACTTCCAGCCCTGGGTGGTGATGGTGCTGCCGCCCGGCGGCTTCTTCGTGCTGGGCGCCTGGCTCTTGATCTTCGCCGCCATTGCGCGGCGCCGGCAGAAGAAGCTCGCGGAGAACATCCAGAATGCATGAAAGCGCCGCCCAGATCTTCATCAACGCCTTCCTCGCCAACAACTTCGTGCTGGCGATGTTCCTCGGCCTGTGTCCCTTTATCGGCGTGTCGGGCAAGCTCGAAACCGCCGTGCCGATGGGCGTCGCCTCCACCTTCGTCATGCTGGTGGCCTCGTTGTGCGCCTTCGGCATCAACATCCTGCTTGCTCACCTCGGCCTCGAATTCCTGCGGCTGATCGCCTATATCGTCATCATCGCCTCGACGGTGCAACTCGTCGAGATGGTGCTGAAGAAATACAGCCCAAGCCTGTTTCGCGCGCTGGGCATCTATCTGCCGCTGATCACCACCAACTGCGCGGTGCTCGGCGTCGCGCTGTTCCAGACCGCGCGCGAATATGATTTTGTCCAGTCGATCACTTTCGCCGTCGGTGCCGGCGCGGGGTTTACCCTGGCGCTGGTGCTGATGGCCAGCGTGCGCGAACGCCTGCAATTGTCCGATGTGCCCGCGGTGGCGCAGGGTACGGCGCTGTCGCTGATGCTGGCCGGCATCCTGTCGCTGGCCTTCATGGGCTTTGCCGGCCTGGGTGGATGAGCACCTACCTCGCCACCATTGCAGTGATCTTTGCCCTCCTGCTGGCGGGCATAGTCGTCGATCGGCTGTATCGGGCATTCGCCGCGCGCAATCCACAACTAGGCCCGTTCCGTAGCGCTGAAGGCTGCGGCTGCTGTTCGTCCAAAAAAGGCTGCGGCGAAGGAACGTCCTGTTCAAACTGATAGCTTGCCGAGGACGAAAAAAGGATCACCCAAGCAGTAGCGCCGCCGGGCCGCCCCAAGGCGATACGGCACGCGGCGCCAGCCGCAATCCGCACCCAACTATGAATGGGGGCGCCCCGTAATAGGCGAGCGTAGCGAACCGCCGTCACCTCCCCCGCGAAGGGGAGCCGGTAGGGTGTCAATGGCAGAGTCTTGCCGCCGGGCCGCCCCAAGGCAAGACGGCACGCGGCGCCAGCCGCAACCCGCACCCAAGCATGAACGGGGGCGCCCCGTAATAGGCGAGCGTAGCGAACCACCGTCACCTCCCCCGCGAGGGGGAGGCTGGGAGGGGGCGGGTCTTACTAATGCCGCACATCCTCCAACTGGCTGACGGCATCGTGTTCGCGCTGGTTGGCCTGGTGGTGGCGCATGATCAAAAACATGACGCCGGCGACGAAGGAACCGAAGAGCGCGATGATCCAGTAGATGTGCAGCCTGGCCATGATGAGCAGCGCGTAGGTGCTGGTCATGACGAGGATGGCGAGGTTTTCGTTGAAATTCTGCACGGCGATGGAGTGGCCGGCGCCCATCAGGATGTGGCCGCGATGCTGGAGCAGGGCGTTCATCGGCACCACAAAAAATCCCGAAAGCATGCCGATCAGCACCATCAGCGCCATGGCCACCCAGGTGTCGCGCACCACGACCATCACCATGACAATGATGCCCATGGCGATGCCGAGCGGAATGACGCGCACCGCCTTGCGCAGGGTCAGCAGGCGCGCCGCCAGCACCGCGCCGATGGCGATGCCGATGGCCACGACGCCCTGCAGCATGCTGGCCTTGGACAGATCGAGATTGAGCGCCGCCCTTGACCATTCAATGACGATGAACTGCAGGGTGGCCCCGGCGCCCCAGAACAGGGTGGTTACCGCCAGCGAAATCTGGCCAAGCTTGTCGCGCCACAATAGTTGCACGCAGTGCTTGAACTCGTGGAACAGATAGAGCGGGTTTTTCTTGAGCGGTTTGTGGTCAACCCCGGTGTCGGGAACATAAAGATTGAAGAGTGCGGCCACCAGATAAAGCCCGCCGATGATGAGGATGCCCATCTCGGCCATGCTGTCGATGCCGGTGTCGATCAGCGGGAAATCGAAGGACAGCAGATGCTGGGCGATGGCCGGATTGATCATGAGGCCGCCCAGCACCACGCCCAGCACGATCGCCCCCACCGTCAGGCCTTCGATCCAGCCATTGGCGACGACGAGCAAGCGGTGTGGCAGATATTCGGTGAGGATGCCGTACTTGGCGGGTGAATAGGCGGCGGCGCCCAGGCCCACCACGGCGTAGGCGAGGAGCGGATGCATATCGAAGAACAACAGCGAACAGCCGAAGATCTTGATGCCGTTACTGATGAACATGACGCGCCATTTCGGCATCGAGTCGGCAAAGGCGCCGACAAAGGCGGCCAGCGCGACATAGGAAATGGTGAAAAAGGTCTTCAGCAACGGCTCGTATTCCGTTGGCGCCTGCATGTCGCGCAGGATGGCGATAGCGACGATCAGCAGCGCGTTGTCGGCGAGCGCGGAAAAAAACTGCGCCGCCATGATGATGTAAAACCCGAGATTCATGGCGGGCGGTTATATCACGAAAGTGTGTTGCAAAATCTTATATAAATCCAACTGATGTCTCGTATCCCCTTTATTACTGGGGAAACAAATAGATGAGCGTCTGCATATCAGGCTTTCTTATGTGTGTGATTTGTGTTTGAATATCGCGTTTTTACAAAACCATAATTCGAGGGGAGTTTCATGGCTGATCGCAGATTGCAGGTTTTTCATGCCGTGGCCAAACAGCTTTCGTTTACCAAAGCCGCTGAAGTCTTGTTCATGACGCAGCCGGCGGTAACGTTTCAGATCAAGCAACTCGAAGAGCATTTCAATACGCGCCTGTTCGACCGTGGCCACGGTCGCATATCCCTCACCCCGGCGGGTGAGCTGGTCCTGACTTATGCCGAGAAAATTCTTGGCCTGGCCGGTGAAATGGACGTGCGGCTGTCGGAAATGACCGGCGAAGTGGGCGGCTCGCTGCTGGTCGGTGCCAGCACCACCATCGCTGAATTCCTGCTGCCGCGCATCCTTGGCGAATTCAAGGCCAAGTATCAGAACGTCAAGCCGTGCCTGGTGGTTGCCAACTCCGAAACCATCGAAACGCGCGTCGCCGAACACACCATCGACATCGGCTTCATCGAGTCGCCCTCGCACCAGCCCAACCTGCAGACCGAAGTCTGTTGCGAAGATGAACTGCAGATCATCTGCAGCCCGAAATTCCCGCTGGCGCGCATGAAGGAAGTCACGCCGCAGCAACTGATCGAATATCCTTTTGTGTCGCGCGAACCCGGCTCGGGCACGCGCGAGTTCACCGAAGTCTATCTGGAAAAAAATGGCGTCAATATCGAACACATGATGCCAGTGATGGAACTGGGCAGCCCGCTCGCCCTGCTCGAAGTGGTCGAAACCGGTTTGGGTTATGCCATTGCTTCGCGCACCTCGGTGCTGAAGGCTTTGCGGCTGGGCGATCTGGTCGCGATTCCGCTCAAACCGCGTCTGACGCGCCAACTGTCGATGGTCTACCCGAAGGAAAAGTTCCGCTCGCGACTGGTGACGGCTTTCGTCGATTTTACGACCGAGAAGCTCAAAGACTACAAGAGCAAGTAATTGGCCCGCCCCCCTTTGCCCCCCTCGCGGGGGGTTCTTATCGGCTCGCTGCGCTCGCATATCACGGGGCACTTCGTACTGACGGCGGAGCGGGTTGCGCCTGGCGGCGCGTGCCGTCTCGCCTTGGGGCGGCCCGGCGGCGAGACTGCTGGTTTTCTCCCTCGCCCCTTGCGGGAGTGGGCCGGGGAGAGGGTGGCGTCAGAAAGCCCTTATACCGCTTGCGGGCTAAGGCCGGCCCGGCGCAAACGCTGCGTTTTCACGCTAAAAAATGATTATTTCTGGCGCTGGTAGAGAAACCAGCGCTCTTTGCGATCGCTGGGGCGGTGGCCTTGCCAGCGCTCTACCCAGCCAGCCGGGGCGGTCTGGTTCAAGCGCCCTTCGGCGAGACGCCACTCGCAATTGCCGGCGCGCGTTGGCGGCGTCGTGCGAATGCCGATGAAATAATCGAGCGAGGCGCGCTGGGCCGCGCCGAGGCCGACGCGTTCGATACAGTTGACTTGTTGCGGTAGCGCGGCGCGCAGCGAGAGCGTGACCGCGCGATATGACTTGCCGTGGTCGATCCATGACATCCAGAGGGTTGCCACGAGCGCCCAGAGCAGGGTTGTGCCTGCCGCCCAGCGCAAGGTGGGGCGCCAACTGGCGCGGCGCAAGGTCCAGGACATCAGCCAGGCCAGGGTGATGAGAACGGCAAAGGCAAGCGCGAAAGCCGAGTATTGCACGGCATGCCCGGGCGCCAGTTTTTCGAAGTTGTTGGCGATTTTTGGCGGCCAGTCGAGCGCTTGCGCGCTGGCGCCGAGCCAGATCAGCACGGCAAAGCAGCTGAAGGTCGTCATGGCGAACCAGTCGAAGGCATTCGCCGCACCACGGCGCAGGCGGTCCACGCCCGCCGCGGCGATCAGGATGAACGGCAACAGCAGGGGGAGGGTCGCCAGCGTGCGCGGTGACCCGGTGAGAAACCAGAGCAGCGCCAGCAGCATGCCTACCAGGGGAATGGCGAGCGGTAATAAGTGGCGACGGTGCAGCCAGAGACTCCAGGCGGCTATCGGCAGCACCGGCCAAGCCGCCCAGAGCAACTGTTCGACGTGTTTGTCCTGCGGGATGCCGCGCGCCAGCGTGGCTTCGGCGAGTTCGTTTTGCCACCACTGTAGCCACTGCGCCCAAAGTTCGGGCGCCTGGCTGGAAAGCAGGAGCGGCCAGGCGACGATGAGCGGCACGGCGATCAGCAATGCCAGTGCCAGGCTTTGCCAGTCGCGCCGGATAATCGGCGCTGGCAGGACGGCACCGGCCATCAGCAGGCCGACCAGCCCGTGGGCCGGGAAAGACAGTCCGAGGCCGACGCCGAGCAAGAGCGCGCCGCGGAGTGGTGCGGCGTACGCAGGGCCTTGCAGGATCAGCCCGCCGCCCCAGTAAGCGAGCGCGGCGCAGGCGAGTCCGGCCACGGCGGGCTGGGCTTCGTGCAGGGGCGCGAGCAGTCCCAGCGTGCCGATGGCCAACAGTGGCGCGGCGCGGCCAGCGTCTGCGCCGTGCAAGGCGCGCGCCGCGCCGGAGAGCGCAAACAGGAACAGCGCGCCGAACAAGGTGGTGGTCAGGCGTGCGGCATTGTGAAAGTCGAGCAGGCCGCCGAAAACTTTCCCCAACAGGGCGGCTACCCAATGGTAGAGCGGTGCGGTATGCGGCCAGGGTTCGCCGGCGACGTGCGGGAACAGCCAGTTGCCATGGGCCGCAAAGCCGTGGGCGATGCCGATGTGAATGGCATCCTCGGTTTTCCAGGGGTCATGGTTGATGACGCCGGCCAGCAGGTAGATGGCGGCCAAGAGCAGCAGCGCGGCGGCAGGCAGGCGCGGCGAGTTGCTCTGGCTGTGGAATGGGCCTTGCGTCATGCGGCGGCGAGTGCGGTGCGGTTGGGAAGGCGGTGGCCGCGACGGCAAAAAATAAAGGCAGCCGAAGCTGCCTTTATGGCTGTCGCGCGGCGCTGACCTGGCGAGCTATGTGAAACGGCGGGCAGCTGCGGGCAACGGCGTCAGGCAGCGGCGCCGGGGCGCTTGCCGTATTTCTGGCGGAAGCGCTCGACGCGGCCCGCCGTGTCGATGATTTTCTGCTTGCCGGTGTAGAACGGGTGGCAGGCCGAGCACACTTCGATGTGCAGCGGCTTGCTGTTGGTCGAGCGGGTGTTGAACTTGTTGCCGCAGCTACAAGTCACCTCGATCTCGTTGTACTTCGGGTGAATGCCTTCCTTCATGATCTATCCTTAAATCCAAAAATGATGCTCGTGTTGGTTGGCGTTACACCGCCACTAAAAGCCGGGCATTATCCCGAGAAAGCACAAAAAAATCAACCGTAATCAGTTGCCGCGGCGCATGGAGTCAAAAAATTCCGCGTTGTTCTTGGTGGCCTTGACCTTGTCGAGCAGGAATTCAGTGGCTTCCAGGTCATCCAGGCCGTAAAGCAGCTTGCGCAAAACCCAGACCTTTTGCAGCACATCCTTTTGCATCAGCAGCTCCTCGCGGCGCGTGCCGGAACGATTGACGTTGATCGAGGGGTAGACGCGCTTTTCGGCCATCTTGCGGTCGAGGTGGAT